>CAYMWG010000526.1:0-1552 GCA_964393765.1 uncultured Phycisphaeraceae bacterium | reverse complement strand
GTTGAGGGCACTGTTCTGCGAATCGATGGTGAACTGGTAGGTTCCGTCGGCGAGCGCGCAAGGAGCCAGCAATGCCAGGGAGATGGCGCAGATCGGGAGCCGCAAAGTCTTGCCTGACAACATGTTAACGTTCCATGATCGCACGGCCACACCCCCGCTCTTGACTGCCTTCCCGCCGCCGAGCGTCAGAGGCGGGGAGGTACGTCCATCACTCTACATGAAGGATGGACACCTGACCAAAAAACTCAAGGGGGTGATGGTTGAGAAGTTGGGCGTTTGCGGCCGGGGGAGAGGTGCGCACGGGCTTGGTTCACGGGTCGAGTGCCACTGAAGTTGGGAGTTTGGCTCCCGATTGCGCTGCGGGGTTGCAAGCCGGGTAGGCATCGTGCAATATCCATGATTCTGGGGCGTTACTCTGATCGTTCCGCGATCATGCTGCGACGCACTGTGAGCGTTATGCACAGTCTACTCATTCACAAAGGGATTTGCCATGTCGAAGTTCCGACCACTTGCGGTGCTGGTAGGGTGGGTTGCCGCCGCCGCGACATTGTTGGTTGCATCGCCCGCTGTGGCACAACCCGGAACGGCTCCGGGGGCATGTTGTGTGACTTCGCCCAATGGCACGTTCTGCGTGATGGTGACGCAGGCGATGTGTGAGCAGCAGGGTGGCGTGTGGCAGGGTGCGAACGTCGCGTGCACGGCGACGCTGTGCTCGCCGCCGCGCGGCGCGTGCTGCATCACCGCCAACGGCGCGATTACCTGTCACATTCTGACGAACGCGCAGTGCGGCGCTCAGCAGGGCGTGTGGCGCGGGCCGGGGAGCGTGTGCGGGAACGACATCTGCGCCGCAACCCCGCCGACGGGCGCGTGCTGCATCCAAGGATCATCGGGCGGTTTCTGCCAGATCCGCACTCAGGCCGGGTGCGCCGAAGTGAACGGGCAATGGCACGGCGCGGGCTCGGTGTGCGGGAATGAAATCTGTGCGCCCCGCGGCGCGTGCTGCATCACCGCCAACGGCGCAATCACCTGTCACATTCTGACCAACGCGCAGTGCGGCGCTCAGCAGGGCGTGTGGCGGGGCGCCGGCACCGCGTGCACCACCCAGATCTGCCAGCCCCCCAACCCCACGGGTGCGTGCTGCATCCAGGCGGCGGGAGGCGTGACATGCCAGATCCGAACCGAGGCGGGCTGCGCCGAGGTGAGCGGCCAGTGGCGCGGCCCGGGTTCGATCTGCGGGAACGACACCTGCACCGCCGTCATGGGCGCGTGCTGTGTGCTCCAAGGCGGCACCGTGCATTGCAACATCACGACTCAGGCGGCGTGCGCGGGCGCGGGCGGCCAGTTCCACCCCAACGCGATGTGCTCGTCAACGGTTTGCACGCCTCCGCCCCCGACGGGCGCGTGCTGCATCACCGCAAACGGCGTGATCACCTGCCAGGTCCGCACGCAGGCGGGCTGTGCGGAAGTCAACGGAGTCTGGCGCGGCCCGGGGACGGCCTGCAACAACCAGATCTGCCAGCCGCAAAGCCCGACAGGCGCGTGCTGCATCACC
>CAYMWG010000525.1:0-1554 GCA_964393765.1 uncultured Phycisphaeraceae bacterium | reverse complement strand
GCAGCCCGGCCTCGGGCATCGCGCTCGTGGTCCTTACGCACGCGGCGCGCTTCGCCTTCATCGGCGCGCTCCTGGGCCTGTGGCTCGCCAACTCCGAGCCGCCGGACCTCCGCTCCCTGCGCGAACTCGACAGCGCGATGACGGTTCGCGGCTGGCTGGAAGCCTGCGTACGAACAAAGTGGGGCGTGGTCATCGGCGCGGGCGTGGCGGTCGCCCTGCTCTCGCTCCACGAGATCGAGTCCACCGTGCAGGTCCAGCCGCCGGGGCTGGCCAACCTCGCGCAGTACCTTCTCGACCAGTTGCATTACCTCCGGCAGGACCAACTGGCCGCGGCAGGGGCGACCATGACCGGCCTCGGGCTCCTGGGCGCGATCTTCGGGGGTGTTCTGCTGGCGAGAGCGTCCCCAACATCGCCCCATGCTCCCGCTTCCGGGCGATCCTGATGACGCGGCGGGGCGTACCGTCTCTCATGCGGCGCACCGTGGCGCCCTGCAACGGGAGCGGACTCTACAAGGTAGTCTGAGCGTGACCAACGGCCGAAATGGTCGTTCTGGGTGGGGGAGAGCGGCCGGGCGGGATGGCCGCGCACGCCCCAACTTCGCGCGCTGGCGCTTCGCGAGGGCTGTGACGTTGGTCGCGGGCGGGGCACTGCTGTGCAGTTGCGGCGGGCCGCCACCCCCCGGCGAGCCCATCCCGGTGACAGACACATTCGGCGGGCTTGGCGACATGCCGGGGCGGTTCGGCTATCCGCGCGGCATTGACATCGCACCCGCGTCCGGCCTGCTGTGGGTCGTGGACAAAACCGGGCGCATCCAGGGTCTCAACCCCGAGACCGGACGGTGCGAGGTGCTGTGGACCATGCCCGAGCGCGACCTGGGCAAGCCGGTGGGGCTGACAGTCGCGCCCGGGCCCGATGAGACCGGCCAGTGGTGCGAGGAACTGCTGTATGTGGCCGACACGCATTACCACCGCGTGATGATCTACAAGCCGCCCGCCACCCCGGTGCAGGCGCGCGATGGCGAAGCCTCCGCCAGCAGAGCCGAACCCACACTGGTCCGCACGATCGGGAGTTACGGGACCGGGCCCGGGCAGTTCCGCTACCCCACCGATGTCGCGGTCGTTCTGGGAGCGGACCGCAAGTCCATCGACCGGATCTATGTCAGCGAGTACGGCGGGAACGACCGCGTGAACATCTTCGACGGGGCGGGCGAGTTTGTTTCGTGCTTTGGGAAGTTCGGAGCGGGCGTGGGGGAGGGCGGGCAGCCCGGCTCGCGCGCCGTCGAGTTCGACCGGCCACAGTCGATCTCGGTCGAGACCGTCGCGGGAAAGCAGGAAGTCATCGTCGTCGATGCCCACAACCACCGCGTTGGCCGCTTCACGCCCGAGGGCGAGTTGGTCGGGTGGTACGGCGGGCGCGACCGGCCCGGCGACAAGCCCGGCGAGTTCCGTTATCCTTATGGCCTCGCCTCGATGGGCGACGGCACGGTGCTGGTCTGCGAGTTCGGCAACAACCGCGTGCAGCGGATCGACCTGGCGACAGGCGAGGGGCTGGGG
>CAYMWG010000524.1:0-1565 GCA_964393765.1 uncultured Phycisphaeraceae bacterium | reverse complement strand
CCCCCGGCGACGGGTTGCGCCGCCTGTGGTCGATGAAACCTGAGAGAGCGCGGCTATGCCCATGCCCTCGCGACGTTCGACGCACGCCGCGAAAATGCGTCGCTGCGGGGGGGGGCTTCGGGCTCTGACACCCCTCATGGGTCAAACAGAACCGCACTACTTCCCCTTGTCCCCCTCGCGGCTCGCCGCCGCGCCGGTCGGTGCTGCCTCGGCCTCGGGGCGCTCCTCCGGGCGTGCCTGGATGCGCACGCGCACTACGCGCATCGGCGTCGCTTCCAGCACGGTGAGCAGCGTGCGCCCCACCTGGATGCTCTCGTTGGTCTCGGGGATGCGACCAAAGGCCGACAGGACATACCCGGCGATGGTGTCGTACCCCTCGCCCTCGGGGATCGACACGCCGAGGGGCTCGAGCGCATCGTTCACATCGTGGATCGCGGCCCGCGCATCGCACTCGATGATCGACTCGTCCAGTCGCGTGTCGATCTTCGGCGGCTCGTCCTCGGCCTTCTCGTACTCGTCCTGGATCTCGCCGAAGACCTCCTCGAGGATGTCCTCCAGCGAGACGATCCCCGCGGTGCCGCCGTACTCGTCGGCGACGATCGCGATGTGGACGCGCTTGGCGACAAACTCGTCGAGAAGTTCGCGGATGGTCTTGGACTCGGGCACGACCATCGGGGGGCGGAGGATCGTCTGGAGATCAAAGCCGCGCCCGGAGTGCGCGCCCTCCCCGGCGAGCCACCGCAGCAGGTCCTTCACATAGAACAAGCCGACAATCTGGTCCAGCCCCGCGCCCGCGCGGTAGACAGGGATGCGCGAGTGGCGTGCCCGGCGCACAAACGCGGCGACCTGGCCCAGGTTGCTCGTGAGTTCCAGCCCCTCGATCTCGTTGCGCGGTGTCATGATCTGCTCGACCGTGCGGTCCTTGAAGCGCATGACCGACTCGATCATCGCGTGTTCGCGCTCATCGACGCCGCCCTCCCGCGCCGCTTCATCGAGGGCCGACCGCACCTCCGCCTCCACCTGGTCGGCCTCATCCTCGGGTCGGCTGCCCGACAGGCGGCGGAAGACCTCGTCGAAGAAGTTCGCCAGCGGACGGACGGGCGCGGCGAGCATGTGGATGAACCGCACGAGGCCCGAGACCGCGAACACGAACCTCTCGCCGGAGTGGCGCGACACCGCCTCGGGGATCAGCACGCTCAGCACCCACAGCAGGCCCGCGGCGAAAGCCCCGCCTATCAGGCCGTCGGGCCACTGTGGAGAGGGCAGGGCGCGGAGGTCCGCGCTGACAAACACCAGTGCGATGGCCGCGCCGAGGCTGCACGGCGTGCGCAGGAGCGCGACGGCGCGGGCGTGCCCGGGGATGTCGTCAACGATGGCCAGCACCGCCGCGCGGCGCGAAAGGCTGGGCGACTTCCGCCCCATCTCCTCCAGCGTGGTGCGGACGAGGTCCGAGAGCGAGGCGTGCAGCGCGCTGAGAAGCGCGCCGACGATCAGCAGCAACAGGGCGGTCAGGCCGGCGGTCATCCCACGGCCTCCGCATGGGGCGCGGCGGTGCTGGCCATCGT
>CAYMWG010000523.1:0-1572 GCA_964393765.1 uncultured Phycisphaeraceae bacterium | reverse complement strand
ACCTGCCCGAGCGTCTGCCCGGTGGCCTCCAACCCCTCCGCCTCACGCAACTTCCCGATGATCTCTTCCCGACCGTGCTTCTTCCGCTTCATCAAGAGCCTCCTGGGTACCTTGTACCCCAAAGACTCTCATAGCGACTGGTACAGAAAATGGGGGCAGGTCAGTGGCAACCTCCAGCGTGTGCATCCGCCCGGTCAGGTCGTTTTCAGGCTGTCGGGATCATCGTACACATAGGTCACGCCGGTCTTGCCGGTGGAGGCGTATCGGCTCTACAGCGATACTCTCCCACTTCGTCGTGAGGCATCGGCCGGACAACAATTAGAAGGGTGGGAGGGGAGAGTCACTGTTTATCTGAACGATCTTCGCCCACAGCAAACAGAATGCCGCTCAGCCAGGAATGAGCACTGAATGCTCCGATAATGAGTACAATTGGACCAAGCGCTTTCGCGACAACTGGCGGAGACAAAAAAAACAACCAAAAACAACCAAAGAACATGAAGACAGGGAAAAGCAAACATATCAAAAAGCGAAATGCAAAGTTCGTCGGAAATTGCAGTCCGAATGACTCAATTGCTGCTTTAGCCTCTGCGGTCGCTCCCAGGCGCGTCGGTTGAGATGCTATGTACTTTGCCAGTATCGCAATTATCCGGTGCATTTGATATCCTTAGCACATTCCAAAGCGACAGATCGGTATTGCGGGAACCTGAGGGAAACTGGGCAAGGGGAAGGTCGGGCCGATCGGCGTGATTCGCCAAATCCCGGGCCCTGGCCTGAGAACCCCAGGAACCGAAGGGGCGACGGGCCTAGGAAGCCACGGAATATTGGGGAAAGTGCGACCAAGCCATCGTCCAAAGTCTCGCATACTTGTGTGGAGGCACCGCCCGCAAACAAAATCGCAAGCAAGCATTGCGAGTCCCTCTGGAGTTGGCAGCGTCCCCGTCAGCATCCCCATCAGAGCATCGTAGCTCATACCCAAGGCCGCCGCAATGCAGTTTAGCATACACATGCCAAAGCCTTCGCCGGGCGTATCCCACCAAGGCTGCTCGAGGCAGAGTGCCCCACAGGATAGACCGACGGCGATTAGACAAGCTCCGCAACCGACACACACCAACGTTTCGCCAGTCGGATCAACATTGACGAGTGGGGCATTCTGTACATAATTAGTCAAGCTCGCCCCATCCACATACCCCAGCGGATCTCTCCTCGTCCACCTCCCCAGCCCAAAGTGCAGCACCCTGTGCCGCACATGCGCGAGTTCGGGGAGATCGCCATCATGCTCGTACCCCGCGTACCCCTTGCGGTTGGCGATGTCGGGGGCGGAGAGTTTCCAGCGGCCGCCGACGACCGCCTTGGCGTATGAGGCGTTGAAGATCGTCTGATCGGCCGTGGTGACTGTGCCGCTCTTGTTGAGGTCGGCCCTCAGGTTCCCCGCGGCGTAGTCAGCGTCGAAGGAATTGCTGTCGGCCTTGGCGACAGCGCCGTCCTTGTTGTGGTCGGCGGGGGTGAGCAGGAAGGGCACGCCGTAGGCCCGGTACTTGTCCCACTCCTCGATCTGGCCGGTGTTGTCGAACA
>CAYMWG010000522.1:0-1575 GCA_964393765.1 uncultured Phycisphaeraceae bacterium | reverse complement strand
GATGGCGACGCACGACTCGTAGTTGCGGCCGTCGCCCATGACGCCCACGCTCTTGACCGGGAGAAGGACGGCGAAGACCTGGCTGGTCTGGCGGTAGAGATTTGCGCCGACGATCTCTTCGAGCAGGATCTCGTCACAGTCGCGCAGGACGTCGAGTTTCTCGCGAGTCACCTCGCCCAGCACGCGAACCGCAAGGCCCGGCCCGGGGAACGGGTGCCGCCAGACGAGTTGCTCGGGCAGGCCGAGCACCTCGCCGAGTTTGCGTACCTCGTCCTTGAAGAGGTCGCGCAGCGGCTCGAGCAACTCGAAGGCGAGGTCCTCGGGCAGGCCGCCGACGTTGTGGTGGAGTTTGATATTGGCGGATTGCCCGGCGTGCCCGTGCCCGGACTCGATGACATCGGGGTAGAGCGTGCCCTGGGCCAGCAGTGGGAGCGCGGCCTTGTTGAGTTTCCCATCGGGCCCTGCACCGGGAGCGCCGGTACCCGTGCAGGCCAACTCGTTCGCCGCCTGCTCGACCACGCGGATGAACCGCGCGCCGATGCGATTGCGCTTCTCCTGCGGGTCGCTGATGCCCGCGAGGTCGCCCAAAAATGCGGCCCCCGCGCTCTCGACCTTCAGCGGGATGTGGAAGGAGTCGCGGAAGGTGGTCTCGACGAGGCCGCGCTCGTTCTTGCGGAGAAGGCCGGTATCGACGAACACGCAATGGAGACGGTCGCCGATGGCCCGGTGGATCAGCGCTGCGCATACCGCGGAATCGACACCGCCGGAGAGGCCGCAGATGACGCGGCGGTCGCCGACCTTTTCCTGGATGCGTTTGGTCTCGGTCTGAAGGAAGTCGGCCATGCGCCATGTGCCGGCGCACCTGCACACGTCGTAAAGAAAGTTTCGCAGGATGTCAAAGCCGTGGGGGGTGTGCGTGACTTCGGGGTGGAACTGCACGCCGTAGAACCGGCGACCGGGGGCCGCATTCGCGCTGCCGGGCGCGTCGTCGACCAGCCGGACCGCCGCGAGCGCGCAGGTGTCTGTCGAGGCGAGCACCTCGAACTGCGGTCCCTCGCCGCCCGCCTGCACCTGGTCGCCGTGCGACATCCAGACCTGTGTGCGATCCGGGAGGGTGTTGAACAACTCCGCGTGCGCCTTCACATGAACGGATGCCCGCCCGAACTCCCGGTGATCCGCCCGCACAATCGTCGCGCCCATGATCTGGCAGGCGAGTTGCATCCCGTAGCAGATCCCCAGCACGGGCACACCCATGTCGAGGATCGCCGGATCGCATCGCGGCGCGCCGGTCTCATAGACGCTCGCCGGCCCCCCGGACAAAATGATCCCCTTGGGCTTGAGGCGAGCCAGTTCCGCGGCAGTTACATCGGGGGAGACCAGCAGCGAGAAGACCCCCGCCTCGCGCACCCGGCGTGCGATGAGTTGGGCTGTCTGCGAGCCGAAGTCGAGGATCGGGACGATCTCGCCGTGCGGCAGTTTGGACAGGTCCGGAAGGCGACCGCCGCCGGCTCGGGGCGTGTGCACTGGCATACCAGGAGGGGCCGCGTGGGGACCGAGAGGAGGGGGGGGGACAGT
>CAYMWG010000521.1:0-1575 GCA_964393765.1 uncultured Phycisphaeraceae bacterium | reverse complement strand
ACCCAAAGCCCTTGGCTTTAGCAGCCATCGTTTCCAGCGGCAGGTCGGCCCATTGGCCGGTGAAGAGTGTGACAGGGCGGGGCATATGCGGGTCCGATGAAGGGTGAGCGGGTGAGCGGTGAGTGGTGCAGGTTACCACGGTCTTTGCCGCCGCGGCACTACTATCGCTCGATGGGTTTGCCTCTAACGAGCCTCCCGGTAATCGACCTTGGCCGCACAGACTACGCCGCGGCGCACGAGGTGCAGCAGAAACACCACGCCGAAGTGCTGGCGCTGCGGGACAGCACTCCGACGGACAGGGCCCCCACCCCTCATTCCCACGGCCGCATCCTGCTGGTCGAGCACGACCCCCCGGTCATCACCATCCGGCAGCGCGAGGGTGCCCGCACGCACCTGCTCGCCACGCCTGAATCCCTGGCCCGCCTGGGCGTCACCATCGCCGAGACCGATCGCGGCGGGGACATCACCTACCACGGACCCGGCCAACTCGTCGTGTACCCGATCATTGACCTCAACGCCTTTGGCCTCCGCCTGCACGACTACATGCGGCTGCTGGAGGGCGCGGTGATCGATGCGCTGGCGGAGTTTGGGGTGGAAGGCGGCCGCGATTCCGGAGCAACGGGCGTTTGGGTGAAGCCGATGTCGGATGGAGGATTCCGGAATGAACCCCGACCGTCAGGGAGAGGTGTTCCTGTGATGTCAGCGGTCGGAGAAGTCCCCGAGAAGATCTGCGCGATGGGCGTGCGCATCCGCCGGTGGGTCTCACTGCACGGCCTGGCCCTCAACGTCACGACCAACCTTGAACACTTCGACCTGATCGTGCCGTGCGGGCTTGCGGGACGCCGAGTGACCAGCCTGCAGCAACTCCTGGGCGATGCGTGCCCGACCATGCCGCGAGTGAAGGCGGTGCTGTCGCGTGCGCTCCTGGCGCGATTGGAGCACGCGAAATCTCAAAGTTCAAAGTTCAGACCTCAAATCGGAGACTCTGCGCCGACGGTGCACATCGCTGCTTCAGTTGAACTTTGAAGTTTTCGCTTTGAACTTTGCTATCGCAGTTTCAACTCCGCCTTCACCTCATCGGTGATGTCCGTACCGTCGGGCGCTACCGTCACCGGCCGACCCAGGAACGCCTCGATCAGGCGCTCCGGGTCAGTGGCCTTGATCTGCTTCTCGGAGGTCCGCGAGGCGATGACGTGGGTGTACCCAAGCCGCTTCGCGATGGCCGCGGCGGCGGCCCGGGCGTCGTCGAACGCGCGCACATACTGCGCGCCGACGTAGTCGGTGTAGTCCTGCTGCGACTTGCCGCGGAGCAGGGAGTATTCCTTCCCGCGCTGCTGGAACACCAGCGCCTGTTCCTGCGCTGCTGCGTCCGCCGGGTCCGCGGCCTTCAACGCTTCCTCCATCGCCGTGAGTTCCTCTTCGAGGGGTTTGAGCCGTGCGCCCAGCCTCTCCTCCTCGACCTTCCGCGGCCCCTCGAACCGCTCGCCGATCACGATCTTCTCGACGATCTCATAGATGTCGCAGGTGGCGATGCGTGCGGACTGTGGGGACGGTGGGGACGGTGGGGGCGGAGGC
>CAYMWG010000520.1:0-1583 GCA_964393765.1 uncultured Phycisphaeraceae bacterium | reverse complement strand
GAAGCAAGGCGGAACCACTGGTAGGTGTAGATGTACCCGGTCGGCAGCATCGGCAGGGTCGCGGTCTGTTCAAGCGTCTGCGTCCCGCCAAGGCACACCGCGGCGTCGTTGACCACGGGCTCGGGCCCCGGCAGGACGTTCAGGCAGATGAACGCGGCAAGTTCGCACTCGCAGCCGGTGCCTTCGAGGTGGAGATCGCAACCAAACGTCGTCGTGCTGCGGCCCGGGCAGTCGGAGTTAAAGCCGAACGGTGCCCCACATGTAGGTCGAGCAGTCACCAGTTTGTAACAACCTGCGTTCGCCAGTTCTAGTGACTCAAAGCACAGATTAGAGTCGGTTTGACCCACCAGCAACATGTATCCGCCGAGCGACAGATCACAGACCTCCGGTGGAGTTGGGAAGTCAGGGCGAAAGTACCACTGATACGCCAAACCACCAAGCACGTCGGGACACTGGCCGATGAACTCCGAGCGGAAGCAGAACGCATCGCCCTCGCACCGGGCCTCGCAGGTGCGATCCGCTCCGGGTGCTTCCTGTGGCAACGGACCGTCTCCGTCTGGGTCGCAGTAGACCGCCAGTGAATCGGGCAGCACACGCTCAAACTCGTCCGCGCCCATGTCGGACTCGCAGGCGGTGGGACGGACGGTCTGCGGGAAGCTGGGAACGTCCGTGATGTTCTCGTTTTGGTCGCGGTCGTTGAAGCCGAACGGAAAATCGACATCGTCGGTCGCGGGATTGTCGTCGTAGTCGCCGCTGCAATGCCCCTGCAAAGTCGAGCACGGCTCGAAGAACGCGTTCAATAGCGAGTGCCACTGGCTGTTTACATCGGTCACACCGGCAAAGAAGTCGTCCGACTCCATGTACCGCGCGCGGTCGATGCAGGGCGAGCATTGCGTGAGGTGCACATTGGCGTTCATCGGGCCACCAACGTTGAGGTTCACGAAGAGCGGATCGCAGTTGATGTTCGCGAAGTAGCCGGCGAGCGCGTTGAGCGCCGCCAAGTTCGCATCGGTGAGCTGGACATCCGAGAACCGCACGCGGACGTGCGGAGGCAGCGGCAGTTGAAACGCCCAATCTTTGTCCGCTGTCGTCCAGTCGTTGCCGACAATCGAGTTCTGGATGATGACCGGATCCGAAGATTTTGTACCAAACTCGATCGCGCGAACCCGGTCAGGCTCAGGACGTGGAGTGGAGTTGGGCGCGAGCCCGATATCAGCGACCGTGCAGTGCAGGATCGCGGTGCCCGCGCCGTTGTTGTAGATGCCCGCGCCGCGGAACGCCCGATTCCCGGTGAGCGTGCAGTTGTAGAGGAACGGCTTGCCGCCGTTGAGGTGCAGGCCGCCGCCCGTGCCGGTCGGACCGGTCGCGCTATTCTTCCGGATGATGGAGTCGTCGAACGCGACTTCGGCGTTCGCATCGACGTACACGCCGCCGCCCGATGGGGCCGAGTTCGAGAGCATCGTGCATTGACGGAACAGACTTCGCTGCGAGCCGGTCATGCGCGCTGCGCCACCGAAATTGGACGCCGTGTTGTTGAGAAAGAACGAGTTGACGATCTCCATGTTCGTCGCCTCGCTCAGGAT
>CAYMWG010000519.1:0-1591 GCA_964393765.1 uncultured Phycisphaeraceae bacterium | reverse complement strand
ATCTCCCTTCCGACGAGCGGCACGATCCTCGGGCTGGCCATCGAAGGCAACCTCGGCTACGCCGCCACGCCCGTCACTGTGACCTCGGGCAACATCAAGAGTCTCGAAGTCGCCGGCACCGCCTACGCCGCCATCACCGCCGGCGGCTCGGGCCTTATCCAGCGATTCACCACCGGCTCCTCGTTCGTCGGCAGCATCTCCGCCGTCAACTTCGCCGCCGTCGGCGGCGGCGCCACGGGCATCGTCATCGGCAACGAGTGCCGCGGCGACATCACGCTCTCCGGGGGCATCCTGCTCCCCCTCACCATCTCCGGCGCGCTCCGGGGCACGCTCCAGGCCGAGTCCTCCTCGACCAACACGTCCATCGTCATCGGCTCGATCCCGGCCGCGGCGGGGTCCGATCCGCAGGGAGTCCTCCGGCTGACCGGTGCCACCACCGGCGTGAACGGCGGCACGATCACGGTCAACGGCGATGTCGCCGGCCGCATGGAGTTCGGCGGCGTGGGCAGCGGCAACATTCTCATGAACGTGACCGTCAACGGGGAACTGTCGGGCGAGATTGTCTCCACCGGTTCACTCACCAGCGGCGACACGATCACTATCATCGATGGCATCACCGCGACCGGCTTGCTCAGCCTCGGCGATTCGCTCATCGGCAACATCGTGCTGCCGGCGCTGGGCCTTGCGGGCCAGGTCATCATCAACGCCAACGACAACGGCGGAGTGTGGAGCGGCAGTGTGATCCTCGGCACCGGCGGCGGCGGCGGCGCGATCACGCTCAACACCAATCAAGCCCCGATGTACGATGCGCCGCACTACAACGCGCTCCCGTCGGTCCTCGGCGGCGGCTCGATCGGCCTCGCGCCGTTCGGCCTGCACGGCACCGCGTGCGTGCCGCCCCACGGCACTGTCGGCTTGCGGCTCGAGGACCAACTCGTCTACACCGACTTTGACGATACCAATGTGGTCCCCGTCATCATCCGCTCTTACGGGCCGGTGACGAACACCGCGATCCTCGCGTACATGGGCGTGGTCGACAGCCCCTGCGGCACCGCCAACATCACCAGCATGTTCACCAAGGTCCTTCACCCCGGCGGCGACCCGCGCTCGATCGGCCTGAAGTGCAACGAGGCCTACCTGATGAAGATGGGCGTGCTGCGCGTCGTGCCCAACGGCCTTGCGTGCGGCAACGTCACGGGCAGCCCGGATGTGGCGTAGCAGACCATGCCCTGCGATGAGCCGGGGTACATCACCGAGATCGCGCCCGACTGCAATAACAACGGCGACAACGACCAGTTCGAGATCGATCAGGACCCGAACCTCGACATGGACCAGAACGGCGTGATCGACGGCACCTGCATCGGGAACTGCGCCTGCGACTGGGACGGCGACTTCGATGTGGCCGTGCCGGACATCTTTGCGTTCCTGACCGACTGGTTTGCGTCACGCGGCCCCAACTGCGCGTCGTAGGGCGAACACGGGCCCTCCGGCGTTCCTGCGATCTTTGTGTTCCTGGGAGCATGGGACCGATTGCGGGCCGTGAGCGTGGGGCACACCGCTCTGGAGAGCGGTGCCACCTCGACGCCGTGAG
>CAYMWG010000518.1:0-1600 GCA_964393765.1 uncultured Phycisphaeraceae bacterium | reverse complement strand
GTGTGGCTGCGGGCGCGGGACGGGAACGTGATCGTGCAGCGAGCTGCTGCGGGGCGAGGGGCGGGCAGCGAGGAGTTCCGCCACCTCGTAGACTACATAGGGCAGGTCAATGCCCTGCATCTGCCGCACGAGACCGGAACAGACGGGCGCAGCGCTCCGGGCAACATCAAGCCCTATGTCGTGGAGGGTGCGGACCCGCCGTGGCTGCTGCGGCATGTGATGCGGGGTACGCCGGATCAGGCGGACGGGTACCGCGTGCGGGTCTCGCTCGTCGAGCGGGACGAACTGGAACTGCTCGACGGCCTTTCGATGGTTGATCTTCGCGCGGAACTCTCGCAGGCGCGGCTGCATGTGTACGCCGGTGAGGATGCAACGCGACGTCTGGAGCGGGACCTGCTCGCGCGGACGGACACGATCATCGCCGGGCACTTCCTCGGCGTGCCGGCGCGCGGGAAAGAGTGGGGCGGCGAGGGAAGGTGCCAGCCGCCGCCGGAGGAAGTTCTCCAGCGGGTGGGGATCGCGCAACAGGCCGAGTCGATCCGGCTGGAGGCGGCGGTGCGGGTCGAGTACTCGGCGCGGGACCCGGCGTGGTATGCGAGGCGGTTTGCTGCACCGGAAGTGCCGCTGCGTGTCCTGATCCCGACGTGCAGATACTCGACGTACATCCGGCACGCCGCGGCGGACCTAGCCGACGCGTTCGCGTCCATCAACTGTATTGCGCGGACGCTCATCGAGCCGGACAATGAGTCGCACCTTTCGAGCGCGGCGTACCTGCGGGCCTTCGCCGAGTTCAGCCCCGACCTCGTGGTGCTGATCAACTACACGCGAACGAACATCGGCGCCGTGATCCCCGCGGCGGTGCCGGTGGTGACCTGGGTGCAGGATTCGATGCCGCACCTCTTTGATGCGCGTACCGGCGGGGCGATGGGCGCGTTCGACTTTGTGGTCGGGCACACGCATGGAGAGTTCTGCGAGCAGTTCGGCTACCCCGCCACCAACCGGCTGAAACTGTCCGTGACGGCCAGTACGAGCAAGTTCCACAACGGGCGCGTGGAGGCGTCTCTGCTGGAGCGCTTCGCGTGCGATGTCGGGTTCATCACGCACCACAGCGAGACGCCGGAGCGGATGCACGAGCGCCTGTGCGCGGAGGTGAGTGGGGTGAGTGGGGGGAGGGTGTGTCGGGCATGTGATCTTCGTTGATCTTGAGAAGAGCGAGCCGCGCCGGCGCTACGGTGCTCGATTGATCGCCAGCGTCTCAGGGCTTGAGCGGCTGCCAGGAGCCGAGGCGGCCGACACGGTCCATCCATGCGACGCCGTACGCGTCGTAGAAGACGCCCGGCGAGGTGGGGACGGTGAACGTGCTTGTGCGAGACGTGCCGACGAGTTGCCAGGTGCCGGCGCCGGCTGCGCTGGTGGATGAGCGACGCCCCATGACGACGAGCGATTGCCCAGGGCGCGGCGCAGTTTGAGCCGCGATGACGAGTGTGCCGCCCGGAGAACGTGCGAGGCTGGCGTCGGGCTTGGGCGCGACGTCCGCCGGTGTCGCGAGCCATGGGCTGGCGGGGAGGAGGACCGGCGACGCGAACGCGCGGGTCAAGAG
>CAYMWG010000517.1:0-1610 GCA_964393765.1 uncultured Phycisphaeraceae bacterium | reverse complement strand
TCGGGCCGGAAGGTGAGGATGTCGGCGCACTGGCCGACGGCGTACATCGGGAAGCCGAACGGGTAGGTCTCGCCGAGGCCCTTGGTCTCGATCTCGGTTTTCAGAGTGGGGTTGCGCATCACCTTGTTGAACGGGATGAGCATCGCAAAGAGGAACGTGAGTTCGGCGATCGCGGGAATCTCGGACTGCAGGACGAACGTCGAGCGGTCGGGGTCAAGGCCCACGGCGAGCCAGTCCTTGACGATGCCGATGGTGTTGGCGCGGATGTCGGCGGGCCTGTCGGCGAGCGTGGTGAAGGCGTGAACGTTGGCGATGAGGAAGTAGCAGTCGTACTCGTCCTGGAGTTTGAGGCGATTCTCCAGCGAGCCTACATAGTGGCCAAGGTGCAGGCCGGTGTGGGTGGGCGTGTCGCCGGTGAGGATGCGGGCGCGGGGGGGCTTGGAGGTGGAGGGCGAGGTAGGCATGGGCGAGGAGTCTATGGGTGGAGAGGCCCGTTCTGACTGGCGGGCGCGCCCGTCTAAGGTATACTTCACTCATGTACCGCGAGCAGGAAGTGCATTTTGTGTACGAGGACGGGGTGCTCAAGCCCGATGTCCCTGTCGATCTTCCCGAGGGCACACGCGGCGTCGCCAGGATCGTTGAGTCCGTGCCTCTCGCGACTCCGGAGCGCTTGCGGAGACGGGGTGCCCTCGCGGCAATCCGACGGATCGGCGAGTCGGGGGTCTTTGACTCCGGGGGTCAGAAGTTGACCCGTGATCAGATGCATGAACGCGCATGAACGCGGTTGATACAAACATCCTGATCTACTCGATTGATTCTCGCGACCAGGCGAAGCGCAGGCTCGCCGTGGAGTTGATTGAAGGCCTGCCGGAGGCCGAGACCGTGATCCCTTGGCAGGTCGCGTGCGAGACGGCCGCGGTGCTGCGAACGATGACCCGCACGGGGCATTTCAAGGGTGACTATGCCGAGGCGGTTGCCGCCCTGCACGGCTGTTTTCCCATCGTTCTCCCGGTGCTGCCGGTCTTGGAGCGTTCGATCCGCATTCAACTCCGGGACCAGGTTTCAACTTGGGACGCGATGTTGATCGCCGCGTGCGCTGAGGCCGGCGTGAATCGGTTGTACACGGAAGACTTGCAGGGCAAGCCTCGCATCGAGGGTGTCGAAATGGTCAATCCCTTCGCTCAAGCCCGCGGCTGAGGGTCTGCGTTGCGGCGCGAGGTGGCACCGCGGTGGCTTGGACTCAGCGCCGATCACCGGTCTGGAGAGCGATGCCACCAAAGAATACACCCTATCCTCACCTCAATGCCGCGGAATGTTGTGATCACCGGTCTGGGCGTGGTCTCGGGCTTCGGCGTCGGGATCGACCGGCTCTGGAAAGCGCTGTGCGAGGGGCGGTCGTGCCTCGCGCCGATCCGCCGGTTTGACGCGTCCGGCTTCTCAAGCCGCCTGGCCGGCGAACTGCCCGATGGCTTTGCCGCCAAGGACCACGTCCCCAAGAGTTACCGCAAGGCGACGAAGGTGATGGCGCGCGACACCGAGATCGCGGTGGCCGCGGCGAAAGCAGCGGTCGAGGACGCACGACTCATCACCCGCGGCATTGAGGTGAGGAT
>CAYMWG010000516.1:0-1620 GCA_964393765.1 uncultured Phycisphaeraceae bacterium | reverse complement strand
CTCCCAACCCCCCCAGCGCCTCCCGGCCCGACGGAGGCGAGCGCCACGGGGATCAGCGAGACCACCACCTCGCCCGCCTCCAGCGCGGTGCCCGCCATGTCCGCCGTCTGCACCAGCGGGCGGATCATCTCCTCAAGACTCTTGGAGACGCGGGTGGTCCACTCCGCCTCGACCTCCGCATCGGTTGGCTCGCCGGGGTCTGCACCGGCCGCGGCCCCGGTCGCACCGGCACCGGCACCGGCCTTGCGCGACTTGACCACCTGCTCCACATAGTTCCGCGGCACGCTCACCGCCACATTGATCTTTGTCGGACGCCCCCGCGCCATCTGCCGGTTCTCGATCCGCGTGCCGAACCTCGCCTCGCTCTTCAGCCTGGCCGTCTCATCGGTGGTGTTGCCGCCGTCCTGGGCCGCGTACTCGATGTCCATTCCGACGTTCCCCCCCAGACCCGGCGCGGCCGCCTTGGACCCGCTCGTGCTGGTGGAGTTGGTCGTCTCCTCCTCGATGGGCACCACCAGCGTGCCCTCGTTCTTGGGCAGCACCTTCTCGGTGCGGACATCCGTCCGCGAACCGTCCACGATCGCGTTCACCGACACGATGACATCGCCGATGTACCGCCCGAGGTGGTCGAGAATCTTGTCGCGGACCCGCTCCTCGACCAGCACCACCTGCTCCATGTACCCGCTCGCGGAGAAACCGTTGTCCTGACCGGCGCGGTAACTCCGCCGGTTCACGGCGTCGATGATGCTCACGTTCTTGGTGTCCAGCCCCGCCGTCGTTCCCGCGACCAAGTCCGCCAGTGCATCAACCGTCCCCTGATCGAGTTTCGTGCCAGACTTCGGGAACACTGTCACCGTCGCGACCGACCGCTTCATCGGCGAGCCCAACCCAGAGGATTCAGGGGCGGAGATGAACACTTCCGCGCCCTCGACACCCGGAAAGTTGCCGATGACTTTCGCGAGGTCGTTGCACAGGGCGGTCACATACATCTGGTCCTGCACGGCCTTGGGCTTGAGCCAGTCCTGATGGTCAACCAGGTTGTTCCGGCCGAGCAGTGCCTGACCCGGGACGACCTGCGCCTTGGCCAGCCGTGCCAGCGCCGGGAACTTCCGCTCCGTCGGCACGATGACCCGCTTGTCCGAGTTGAACTCGTACGGCACGCCCGCACCGTCGAGGTACTCAGCCACCTTGGCCTGGTCCTCCGGCGTGCCCGCTGGGATCAGTTCGACCATCTGCGCCTTCCCGGCGTACTGCGACACCAGGAACAGCGACATCAGCATGATCACGCAGACCGATGCGATCAGCAGTTTCTGCGTCGGCGTCAACTTCCCGAGTTGCGTCGAGATGAGTCCAAGGACCTTGCGCAACTGGTCCATACTTCAGGCCTCCGGCCACAGCGATCGACTCGGCTGCGGCGTTCCACGCCACAGCCCCCTCCCTTCGAGCGGCATCGACCTGATCGGCCTGACCGCTCGAACCCGGGCCTGCTTCTTTCGGACAGCGCGGGCGTTGCGCATCAATGCGCACTCCCACAGCGCACAACTTGCGCGTCAAGCAGGTGAAGGCACCCGCCCGCTACGATCGCCATGTGCCGCCCGCACCCGCCCACACCCCCGCACC
>CAYMWG010000515.1:0-1629 GCA_964393765.1 uncultured Phycisphaeraceae bacterium | reverse complement strand
TGTCGATGATCGTGCCCAGCCGCTCGCTGACGACCTGGCGGTTGTACTTGAGGTCCGTGCCCCAGGCGAACTCGACGTACACGATCGACAGCCCCAGGGCGCTGCGGCTCCGCACGCGCTCAACGCCTGGCGCGCCGTTCACGGCGGTCTCGATCGGGTAGGTGACTTGTGCCTCGACCTCTTCGGGCGCAAGGCCCGGAGCCTCGCCGAAGATCGTCACCACCGGACGGTTGAGATCGGGGAGCACGTCCGTCGGCGTCTGGAGCGTCACATACACGCCATAGACCGACACCAGCAGCGCGGCGATCAGCACCAGCACACGGTTGTGGAGCGAGGCCTTGATGATCCAGTTGAGCAAGGGCGGGTCCTTCCTGATCGGCGGCTGAAACCGGCGTCGTGGCGAGCGAGGGGGTTAGTGAGAGTGCCCGTGTCCGTCGCCACTCTTCTCAGGCACGGCGGGCTCCGGCGCGCCGGGGACGAACCCACGCAACTGAGAAATGCTGAACGCACCGCTCACCGCGATCACGTCGCCGGGCACCAGGCCCTCCTTGATCTCGACAACGCGGTCGTCACGGACGCCCGTCGCCACGTCCCGCTTCTGGAAGACCTCATTCTCGCCCTCGCCTTCCTTGACGAACACATACTGGAGTGGGCCTTCCTTCACGATCGCCGAGACCGGCACGACAACCGCGGCCTCGTTGCTGCTGAGCACCACCGCGAGGTCCACGAACTGCCCCTGGCGAAGGGCGCCTGACGGGTTGTCCACCTCAACGAGCAGGTGCGCGGTGCGTTTGGTCGCATCGATCACGGGGCTGATGAACCGGACCGTGCCCTCGGCGATGGTCTCACCGGTTGCACCGACCCCCCCAACCCCGCGACGCACGCGCACCTTGGCGCTGGGGGCGGAGGCAACGCGATCGATCAGACCCTCCGGCAGTTCGCCCTCGACCTGCACGGCGTCGAAGTTTCCGACGGTAAGAATGGCCGTGCCTGTGCTCACGCCCTGACCGGGGATGGCGCTGCGGCTGACCACCACGCCGTCGATCGGCGACACGAACCGCACGACGCCCGGATGCGCCGAATCACCGAGCACTTCCGAGCTCTCAGCGCCTCCCGGAAGCGTGGCACGCAGTGCTTCGGCCGAGGCCCGGGTGGTTTCAACCTGACGGCCCAATGACTCCGCATCCGCCTTGGCCTGGGAGAGTGCTACGGCACGAAGCCCGGCATCGGCCCGGAGTTTGATGGCCTCCGACCTGCGCTGCGCCAGCAGGTTGGCGGAGACACTCTCACCCGCCGAGATCAGCCTTTGCACCTCGGCTTCGGCAAGCTCCACGCTGGCAGTCAGGGCCGGGAGCTCGATCTCCAGGGACGCGGCCTGTGACTCGGACCGCTTGACCTCCGATACGAGGCGCTCGGTCTCCGCCTCCAGCCGCTTCAGGTCATAGATGAGTCGGCCGATCTCCGGGGAATCGAGCTCGGCGAGCGTCATCCCCTTTGTGACTCGGTCGCCCGGCTGGACCGCGATCGACCGCACAACGCCGGCGTACTTTGGAGCCACCGCGAACAACGCATCCGGGCGGGCTCGCACGAGGCCCGTGAGCCGCACAACGTCCTCGACCTGTCCGAAGT
>CAYMWG010000514.1:0-1643 GCA_964393765.1 uncultured Phycisphaeraceae bacterium | reverse complement strand
GCGGGGAGCTCTGGTGCGTGTTCGGCTGCGGCGGGGGTCGCGACCGGACCAAGCGGCCGCGGATGGGAAAAGTCGCCGCGGCGATCGCCGACTTGGTGATCGTGACTTCCGACAACCCGCGCACGGAAGAGCCGCGAGCCATCATCGGCGAGATCATCAACGGGATTCCTGCCGAGTCGCAGGCGCGTGTCCGCATCGAGCCCGACCGCGAGGCGGCGATCGAGATGGCGATCAGCGCTGCGCCCGCGGGGAGCGTGATCGTTATCGCGGGCAAGGGTCACGAGGACTACCAGATTCTGCCGGACCCCGCCCGCCCCGGCCAGACCGTGGCGCGCCACTTTGATGACCGCGAGGTGGCGCGGGCGGCCCTCAAAAAGCGGGGCGTGAAGGTCCGGCGGGTTCTGGGCGACACCGTTCTCCGAGGTGGCACCGCTCTCCAGAGAGATGCATAGAAAAGATGGAAGACCGCAAACCTCAATCCGAGTCAGTATGAGTTTCTGGACACCCGACAATCTGCGTTCCGCTTCCGGCGGCACATGGCTGGTACAGCCGCCGCGGACGCACGCGATCCTTCAGGGTCTCTCCACGGATACGCGCGAGATCGTGCCCGGCCAGGCCTTCCTCGCGCTCCGCGGCGAGAATCACGATGCTCACCGCTTCCTCGACGGGGCCGTCCGCGCCGGCGCGAGCGTCCTCATCATCGACGACGAGTCGGCGATCCCGGCGGGCGGAGTTGGTTCCGCGGTGTGCGTGCTGAAGGTCGCCGATACGGGCAAGGCGCTGCTGGATATCGCCGCGGCGTACCGCCTGACGCTCAAGGGCACGCGGGTCATCGCCGTGTGTGGCTCCAATGGCAAGACCACGACGGCCCGGCTCATCGAGCAGGTGCTCCGCACGACCCTCCCGGGCACGGCCTCGAAAAAGTCGTTCAACAACGCCGTCGGTGTGCCGCTGACTATTCTCCGCGCACTTCCCTCCGACAAGTTTCTGCTCTGCGAGGTTGGCACGAACGCCCCCGGCGAGATCGCGATGCTCGCGGCTGTCGTCCAGCCCGACATCGCCGTCATTACTTCCATCGGTCGTGAGCATCTTGAGGGCCTTGGCGACCTTGAGGGTGTCGCGCGCGAGGAGGCCTCGGTGCTCAACTTTTTGAGCCCCAACGGCTGCGCGATCGTCAACGCCGATGCGCCCGGACTGGCCGCGGCGATGCGGCCCCCCCCGCCCCACAGCGCGACGCACTCGACCGTCCGCTTTGGCACGGGCGAAACGGGAGGGGGAGGCGAGGTGCCCGCCGACTTGCGTCTGGCGGATGTCAGCGCAATCGACGATCCGGGCTTTGCCGGCGTTGGGTTCACGATCAACGGCCGGCTGAGGGTCCGCCTCCCGATGCTCGGCGCGCACAACGCGATGAACGCTCTCGCGGCGTTCGCGGTCGGTCGCCGCATGGGCATCGAGGAGGGGCGGATTATCGAGGCACTCTCTGGTGCCCGCGGCGAGGAGATGCGGCTGCAACTCGTCCGCGTGCCGCTGCCCGGCGGCGGTGAGGCACGCGTCCTCAACGACGCGTACAACGCGAACCCCGACTCGATGCTCGCCGCGCTCGACACGCTGGCCTCGCTCGCGCCCGGGGTGGGTTGTGATGG
>CAYMWG010000513.1:0-1645 GCA_964393765.1 uncultured Phycisphaeraceae bacterium | reverse complement strand
CCCCTACGCCGCCATGGAATCGAAACAACCCAGGCTGGAGTAACTGCACCTGCTCCAGCGGTTTTTGCACCGAAGTGGACCGCGGCACCCTCACGGGCGGCGGGGTGTATCTCCGGGTCAGATACTACAACTGCAACAACGTTCCTCTGCCCATCTCGGGCTGTCCGTCAACCGCCGGTTGCATGCTCATCCAAGAGGATTGGTACTACCAGTAACGGGACGAACGTTCAAAATGTGTTCCCCCCGGCACCGAGAGATCAGTGCCGGGGATTTGATGAGAGTATCTGCTCCAATCAGTGTGGCACTCGCCGTCGTGCTGTTCGCGCTGCCAGCAGCGTTTGCGGCGATGATTGCGTTCGAGCGGCTTCAGATCAGCCAAATCGATCGCTATCAGGCGATGCTCATCGGTCTTGGATCGCAAGAGGACCGAGCTATTCCACCCGCGGAGATCGCGAGGTATGTGTACAGGCTTAAGTACGCAGGCTACCCGGGGCGTCCGGGCGGAACTATGTTCTATTCTCGCGTGCCGTGGACTGCACGTACCAAACTCCCCATCATTGCCGCGTTTCTTCCGGGAGCCCTGCTGGCCGGGACATTGCTTTGTTGGCTGTCCTACCGACCGCAGATTCTGCCCTTGGCGGCCTCGAAGAGCGAGCGGTTCTGGGCGATTTGCGGTGCCATGCGGGCTGCATGGCTGCGGAGTGTGGGAGCGGCCATCGTAGTCGCCGCCCTCGCGTGGTACCTCGGGTTCGATCGGGATGGAACGACCGGCCCGCTGGAGCAACGACTCGCGCCCCGACCGATACAACTCACATGCCTGGTCGCCGGATGGTGCGCCGTTTCGCTCGCGGCCTCCGCGACCTTGCTTCCGCGCAGCCTTGCCCGCATCGCCGGCTCGGGGCTTGCGGAGCGATTGCTTTGTCGTCACTGCGGATACCCGTTGCACGGACTGGGTGGGAGGAACTGTCCCGAGTGCGGCAGGCCGGGGACAACCCTGCAATGGCTTGATGACCGATCACGAGTTTGGACCGGCCGCGGTGGGCGCAGGTTGCTTTTGAGCGTCACGGTCATGGCAGCCGTCTTGGTGGGTGCGACCTCTGTCAGTTCTCGTGCGCGAGATTGGCTCCTGCTCCGGCCGCAGCCATCTCCGAGCTCGAATGGCGTTGGCTGGCTTGCGTCGGGCGAGGGGCCGCAAGAGTGGCAGTCGGGGAGTGGCGTCGTTGCCTTATCGGCAAATCTCCGCGAAAGATCGGATGGAAGCGGAGCCGAATGGGCCATCTTCTGGACGTTCAAGTCTCACTCGCCACCGTTCAAGCCCGTTGCCACCTCTGGCGTGTTCCAGATACCGGTCACGCACGGGACGTCCCAGCAAGACGACTTGCACTGGCGAGAACTCCTCCCCTGCGGACCGATCGCCTTTTATTCGATACCGGATGATCCTCGCCTGCATGTCCTCTCCCCGGGCGTGATTTTCAACAGTCTTGGCGACTCGTCCCGGCCGATCCCGACTCCATGAATCCGTCCTGCGACTGCTCTTCGCTCGACGCGATGTGTGGGGCGCACTCCCCGCTTCACCTACACTGCCCACGAATGGAGCCAGCCTCCCCACACCCGCGCACGCCCGCACAGTCAGTCCACGCGCCGG
>CAYMWG010000512.1:0-1650 GCA_964393765.1 uncultured Phycisphaeraceae bacterium | reverse complement strand
CCTTGGCCGCGGGGCCAGTGACGCCGCCACCGTCGGTCCTGCGGACGGCATACAAGGCCCTGCGGACGGCGCTCCAAAACCTCATGCCGCGACGGTTGCCGTCGTGATCTCCGACCACGGTCCCTTCTCGCCACGCCCCCCAGTGTTGACCCACCGCAGCATGTAGGCCGCCGTCTTCCCGCCGTCGGCGGCGCGGCACTCGGGTACGGACGGTCGGGCGGCAGATCAGGGTCGGGTACCCGAAGGGCGTGAGCAGAGCCGGCGTGGGGCGCCACTTCCTACACTCCGCCTCGTTTTCCTCTCCTGTCCATTGAACCCGCTGCATCCCCCTTGGCCAAACGACGCACACTTGTCCTCTTCAACCCTCCCGCCCTCGCGCCGGGTGACGATGATTCTTCCGATGCTTCCGGCGGTGGCGGCGGCCGCGCCGGTAGCGGCGGAAGCGCTGGCACGATGGAGCCACTCGGCACCGTCGCTTCCCTCATCGACACCTTCAAGAGGTTCAACGTCTGGCCCGACGGCTCGGGCGCGATGGGCTTTGGCGATGCCCTCGGCTCCGCCACGCTCTACGGACCCGGCTTCATCCTCGAACTCCCCTACGCCTCCAGCGGCGCACCCTCGCCCGACCGCGCCGAGATCACCCAGGCCCTGGTCCACTGCAACGATGACGACTACGCCTGGCCCGTCCTCTCCCGCATCTGCAAGGCCAACAGGTGGAAGATGATGGACCCCGACACCGGGCGGACGTTTGGGTAAGTGGGGAAGGGGCCAAGGGAAGAGGGATCGAGGGAGTGGAGATTCCTAAACTCTCACGCCCTCAACTCGGGCCGCGCGTTCCCTTTGTTTTCTGTGATCCCCCGTCCCTCTTCCCTTCCCCCCTCCCCCATGCCCCAAGAAACCAAATCCTCTCCCGGCGCACCCATCAACGGAGTCGCCGCGCCCGCGCCGGCCTCGCTCTCCGTTGCCGGCCTCGCCGCCGACCTCGCGAGCGACCCCGCCGCCGCGCTCGATATCCTCGAAAAGGCCTTCGACTATCGCGGCGATGTCACCATCACCCGCACCGACGGCCGCACGCTCACCGGCTATCTCTTCGACCGCCGCCGCGGCACATCCCTCACCGATTCCTACATCCGCCTCATGCCCCCGCCCGCCGGTGGGGGGGCCGGCGCGAAGGACGGCGAGAACGACAAGATCAAAGTCCCCTACAGCGACATCCGCCACATCACCTTCTCCGACCGCGACCCGTCATCGGGTAAATCCTTCGAGACCTGGGTGAAGAAGTACGTCGAGAAGAAACTCAAAGGCGAGAAGGCCAGCATCGAAGCCGAAGCGCTCGACTGAGCATCCGCTCCTGATTTGGCCATGTGGCCATTTGCCATTTGGAAACTTGGTTCCCATGCCCACCTACGTCTACGAACTCCTCGATAAAAAAGGCGAGCCCACCGGCGAGTCCTTCGAGATCGTCCAGCCCATGAAGGACGATGCCCTGACCGCGCACCCCGAGACCGGCAAGCCCTGCCGGCGCGCCATCGTCGCACCCGCCATCGCCAGCAGCATGTCGCCGCTGAAGACCAAGGGCACGCTCTCCAACAAGAACCTCGAGCGCATGGGCTTCACCAAGTACGAGCGCAAGGGCAAGGGCTACATGGA
>CAYMWG010000511.1:0-1664 GCA_964393765.1 uncultured Phycisphaeraceae bacterium | reverse complement strand
ATCCCCCAGTTCAACGTGACGCCTGGGATTGTGACGGATTCGATGACCACGAACGGAGACCCCCTGCTGAACGTTCGTGCGAGGCTGATCATCCCCCACACCTGGCAGGGCGATGTCATCGCCAAACTTCGGCACGAAGTGAGCGGCATCGAAGTGACGCTGATCGACCGTCCGGGCGGAACCGGAACGGGCGTAGGCTTTTCGGCGGACAACTTCGGTAACAACACAACGGGCATCCCGTTTGTGCTCGACGATTCCGCGGCGACGACGTACGACCTGCCGCAAGTCGCCGCGCCCGGGACAGCAAACGTTACGGGTTCGTGGAAACCCGATGATCTGAGTTTCACGCTGGCTGCCTTCAATGGTCTGACTGCGGCCACGGTTTGGACGCTCACAGTGTCTGACAACGCGGGCGGCGATGTCGGTACTCTCGTGAGTTGGACGCTCTGCTCGGACAATGCGCTGGGCCAGGGCATCCCCACTGGCGTTGGATCGGCAAATCCCGCGGCGGTTGTCTCGGGCCAGTCCACGACCATCAGCGTCACGGTCTCGCCCGCGCAGGGTCCGCCGAGCACGGACATTGAGGTCGAGGCGGACCTCACCTTGATCGGCGGTTCGGCAACCCAGCAACTCTTCGACAATGCGACCAATGGCGACGATATCGCCGGGGACAACATCTTCCGGTTCACGACCGTGGTGACGGCCTCGCCCGGCGTGCAGGCCGTGCCCTTCACGGTTTCGGATGCCGAGATGCGCTCCAGCACCGGCTCGCTCAACGTCACCGTCATTGCGCCCGGGGACGGGTGCGTGGCGGCGGTGCCCGTCGCGATCGGATCGAGCATCATCAGTAATAACGCGAGCGCAACCAACGACCCCGGCCTGCCCACCTGCAATGGCCTGCTGACGTTCAATCTCGGTCTCTGGTACACGGTGGTCGGCAATGGGAACGTTCTCAACGCCACGACTTGCAGCGCGAATACGGTCCTCAACACCCGCCTCTATGTGTACACCGGCACCTGCGCAGCGCTCACATGCGTTGACGCGGCAGCCGCGACCTCGCCGGCCTGCTCGCCCGCCACCGCGGCCTCCGCGAGGTTCTGCTCCACCTCCGGCCAGACTTACTACATCCTGGTCACCAACGACACGACCGGCTCGGGTCAGTTTGAGTTGTCGGTTCTTGATGAGGGCGCGTGCCTGGCCAACGACCGCTGCTCGGGCGCGGTGCCCCTCAGCGTGCCCTCCACGACCGTCGTGACCACGACGGGATCGACCAGCGACATCGGTCCCCCCACATGCACCACCACGATCGTCCGTGGCGGCGTGTGGTACACGGTTGTCGGCAACGGCAACACCTATGTCGCAGACACCTGCGACAGCACCAGCGGCAACTTTGACACGCGCCTGAGCGTGTTCTGCGCTGGCGCGACCGGCGGGTGCGGGAACCTTGCCGGACTGACCTGCATCACCGGGATCGACAACGCAACCCTCGCCCCGCCGAACGGCTGCGGCACGGGCACCCAGCAGTCCAGGGTGAGTTGGTGTACCCAGACCGGCGCGACCTACTACATCCTCGTGCATGGTGGCACCGGAACGCAGGGCGCAACGGGCACGACGACGCTGACGCTCGGCGACCTGGGCTCCTGCGCTGGCGCGGTGGCGTGCCT
>CAYMWG010000510.1:0-1674 GCA_964393765.1 uncultured Phycisphaeraceae bacterium | reverse complement strand
CACCACCTCCTCCTTTACCCCCCCCAAGCCTCGCGGCAAGCAGGTCGGCGAACCGCTCCAACGCTGCGCCGTGCTCGGGCCGGGCCAGGAGGGCGTCGAGCGCAACACGGGCCTGCTGGAGCGAAGCCGAGATGGCGGAAAGGCCACTGGTCACACCGGAGTCTATCGTGGCTCGCGCCGGAGTTGGGTGTGCTGCCCGCGGTTAGCGCCAGCCAGCATTCATTTGGGATATGTGGTACAACGCTCTTCTACTCCTGATCCGGACCAGATTCGTTTTGCAGGAAGCGTCATGTTCCAGCCGGCCTCCACCAACCTCAGGCGAGTTCTTACGGCCGCGGCCGTGATCCTTGCGACTTGCGGGAACGCAACGGGCCAGCAGGGCGTGCCTTCCGCACTTGTGTCAGACCTGGCGCCGGCATCGCTCTCGCAGGGCCGCCAGCCGCCGCGCGACCCTCAGTCGATCACGGGAAGAGACTTTGCAGGGATGCTGGTTCCCGGCGCGGTACAGGCCGCCAACATTGCTTTGGGCGGCTCAAAGGTCTGGCTGTGGAGCGATGGGGCCGCCGGGGGTGAGAACGGTCAACTCCAGCGTGTGTTCATCCAAGGCGATGTCCGCGCGGATATCGGTGTGTACCGCTTTAGCGCGGCCCAGGCCGTCATCTGGATCGAGCAGTTGACGCTGGGCGAGGCCGACAAAGCGCCCATCCGTCAGATCGCTATCTATTTTGACCGCGTGGCTGACCCCGGCGCAGAGGCGGGCTTTGCGCAGTCGGGCGACCGTCTCCTGGTTACGGGCATTTTGCAGGGCGACCTTGCGATTCGCCTCGATTCCCTGCTGCGCGGCCGCCCGGAAGGCCCGGACGCTCAGTTTGTCCGGGAAGGTGAGCGCCGACTGACCGACTTCCTCCGAGAGCAGGCGGGGTTCGCACCGACAGCGGGCCCAAGGACAGGTGCGGGGTCCGGGCCGAGCCGACCTGGGGTGGACCGCCCGTACGAGCCAAACTCCCCATTTGTGGGGCCGGACGAACCCGAAGTATCCGAGCCAGAGCCCGACCGACAGGAGCCGATCTTCGGCAAAGACGGAGTGCTGACCTTCGCGGTCGGCACGAACCGCCGTGGCGCGGATTCAGGAGCGGATGCCGGCGAGCCGGTGCGAGTCTTCGCCGGGGAGAATGGTCAGGACACAACGGTGATGATGTCCGGGGGCGTGCTGCTCCAGTATCTTCAGACGTCGCGCAACCGCACGCTCCAGATCAACGCGCAGCGTGCGGTGGTCTTTCTTGAGCCCGGCCCGCTGACGGAACTGCTTCGCTTTGATGTGGAGAAGGTCAAAGGGATTTATCTCGAGGGCGATGTGGTCGCGTCCGATGGGACGTACACGCTCCGCGGGCCGCGGGTGTACTACGACGTGCGGACGAACCTCGCGACGATGGTGGACGCGGTGTTCAGCACCTATGACCAGCGCCGGGGTATCCCGATCTACGTCCGGGCGAAGGAGATCCGGCAGCAATCCGCTCAGCAATGGGAGACCCGGCGTGCGCGTCTCACGACCACTTCGTTCTTTGACCCGATGCTCGCGATCGGAACGACGAGCGTAACCATCACGCAGCGGACGGTCGCGGTGCCCGGAGCAAGCGCGGGAGGTTTGGGCGGATCGGGCGGCGAGGGGGGAGG
>CAYMWG010000509.1:0-1674 GCA_964393765.1 uncultured Phycisphaeraceae bacterium | reverse complement strand
CGCTCGGACACGCGAAACAAACTCAGTCGCCAAGCGCGGCTGTTCCCGCGGGCGTTGGAGGCCGGTCCCCCCTCCGGGAGTACCTAACCCACCCCTACCTTGCCCACTTACCCACCATCCGCCCGCTCCCGCCCTGTTGGGCGACGTTGGGCCGAGGGCCGCGAGGGCGCTCGGTGTATCACCGCCCGCCGCGCCGGGCTGGCCGCGACCCGTGCCAACGTCGTGCCCCACGGCGGGGAGCCCGCGAGCGGGGGTTACTGACGCGCACTGTCGCGCACTGACGCGACAGTTCCAATTGTTACCTATGCACGCGGGCGCGCAGGCGCACGGGCGCGCACGCACGCGGAACGATGCTGGCCGCGATGCCAACTGTCGCGTCAGTCTGCGGCAGTGCGCGGCAGCGTTCGTGGTCATGGGTTGGCCCCCTGAAAGCCGATGCCCTCGTAGAACGACGCCATGCCGGTTCCGCGCCGCCGCAGGATGCCGGGCACGGCGGCGGCGAGGTCGCGGCCGAAGGTCTGCTTGTGCGTCACAACGGTGCGGCCGTCCTGCTCGCACCACGTCTGCCACGCCTTGTAAAGTTCATCGATCCACGCCCGATGCCCTGGGCCGACCACGCAGCACTCGCGGACGAAGGCGCTGACGGGCGAGGCGAGGTCCTCGAGGTCGCGGATGGCCTCCTCGGCGCTCTTGGGCTGCACGAACCGACCGCGCTTCTTCAGGCGCTTCCAGCCTTCGATGGCCCAGAGCAGGATTCCGGGGAGTTCAGCGAGAAGCTGATCGGTGAGGGTGACATCCTCCGTCCCGTAGAAGGTGTTTGTGAGCCGCAGAACGAGGAAGCGCCCGGCGAGCGCCGTGCTGGCGTCGTTGAGACGCGGCAGCTCGTTGGTCAGGAACATGAACCGCGTCGCCAGCTTCATGCTGACCGACCCGAGGAACTTGCGGTCGATGGTCAGCGTGTCCTCGCCGGAGATGCACAAGAGCCGCTCGACCACCGTGCCGACGTTCTCGCCGCCGAAGCGGGCGTCGCTGACAATCGCCAGAGACTTCTCGATGAGTGGCTGGAGGCCGAAGTTCCCGGCCAGGCTGCTGGTCGTCGGCCCCACGACATTGGCCGCGCCCACCAGCCGAGTCAGGATGCGGCCGATCGTGCCCTTGCCCGAGCGGCGCGGTCCGACCAAGAGCAGCATCTTCTGCTGGCTGGTGTCGCTGACGAGGCAGTAGCCCATCCACTCCTGGAGCAGGTCCACCGATTCGAGGTCGTCGCCGAACAACTGCTCCAGGAACTTGACCCATCGCTCCGGCGGCTCGGGGTCGGGGGCGTAGTCGAAGTCCAGCGCGTTGATGGTGAACAGCGCCGGGGTCGAGGCCAGCACGCGCCCGGTCGGGATGTGCAGGTTGAGCGTCTTGCACGGCAGGATTTCCAGCGCGGGCGGGCGGTCCTCCCCGTCGCCGAGCCACGAGGGGGAGGTCGTCGTTGCGGGCAGGTGAACGAAGGAGCGGATGGTGTCCAGCGCCTGCTTGACCGTCGTCGGGTTGGACTCGAAGTCCACCAGCTCCATCTCGCCGGTCTGCTTGTTGAGGACGTACCGCAGCGCCGCGTGCAACCACGGCAGGAGCCGCTGCTTGATCCACTCCTCCTCGACCTGGCCGTAGCGGTTGCCGCGCCATTCC
>CAYMWG010000508.1:0-1679 GCA_964393765.1 uncultured Phycisphaeraceae bacterium | reverse complement strand
CCCCCGCCCTCGCCTCCCGCACCTTTCTCGCCCTTCGTCGTTGCGCTGGCGCGGGCCTGTGCCAGCGCAAACTCGTGGCTGTTGAGGTCAACACCCGCATTTCGCAGCGCCTCAAAGGTCCTCCTCGCAACCTCGCTGTGCATGTACTCATGCACGACCGGCGCGGTCAGTTTGCCCAGTCCGGTCTCCGGCAGTTCCTTGGGATCGCCGCTCAGGCCGTAGCGCTCGCGCTCGGCCTTGTTCCCGGCCGCGTCCTTGGGCCGGAGTTGCCACTCTTCCGCGGCCAGCAGGGCGTCGATATCCGCGAACTGGCGGGCCAGCGCCTTGGCGGTGGAGTCGCCGACGTGGCGCATGCCCATGCCCGCCAGAACTCGCGCCAGGCCGCGGGACTTCGCGGCCTCGATGCCTGCGAGGAGGTTGTCCACCTTCTTCTCGCCCATGCGGTCGAGGTTGACCAGCGCCTTGCGGTGCTCGTGCAGGTGGAAGATGTCGGAGAAGGTGCTGAGCGGGATCGTTCCGGCGCAAGCAATCTGATCGACGGTCTTTTCGCCCAGCCCCTCGATATCCATCTGCCTGCGGCCCGCAAACCAGATCAGTTTCTCGCGCACCTGCGCGGGGCACTCCGGGTTCACGCATCGCCGCGCGGTCTCCAGCGTCGGGTCGGCCGCGGCCTCGGGGGGTTCGACCTCCACCGGCCCCTTGCACTCTGGGCACCGGCTAGGCGGCTCGATACGCTTCGAGTCCTTGGAGCGCTTGTCGATCGCAACACCGGCGACGTAGGGGATCACCTCTCCGGCCTTCTCGACGTACACCGTGTCCCCGATGCGGATGTCGGTGCGAGGGGCGTTCGGATCATCCGGGTCAGTCGAGGCGTCACGCACACGCCCGTAGTTGTGCAGCGTCGCGTGCCTCACCACCGTACCCGCGAGCAGCACGGGGTCCATCACCGCTCGCGGGGTGATCTTGCCGGTCTTGCCCACCTGCGCATCCACCTTCAGCAGGACCGTCGTCTTGCGCTCGGCGGGAAACTTGTACGCGATGAACGCTCGCGGCACCTTGGACGTGAAGCCCAGTTGCTCCTGTTGCGCGAACGAATCGACGCGCAGCACCACTCCATCGGTGGCGTACGGCTGCTTGTGCCGGACCGCATCAAAGTCGCCAATAGCCTTGATGACGCCCTCGATGCTCGCCGACCGCGCCAGCAGTGGGTTAACCGGCACGCCCATCGCCCGCAGTTTGTCCACAAACTCGCTATGCGAGCCGGCGAAGCCGCTGTCGCTCATCTCGCCCTTGCCGTGCGCCACAAACCCGAGCCGACGCGAGGCGGTGATCTTCGGGTCCAGTTGCTTGAGCGTCCCCGATGTTGCGTTGCGCGGATTGAGGAACGGCTCATCGCCCGCGGCCTCGCGCTCGGCGTTCACCCGCGCAAACTCCCTGAGCGGGAAGAACACCTCGCCGCGGATTTCCAGCACGTCCGGCACGCCCTTGCCATCGAGTTTGAGAGGCAGAGAGCGGATGGTGCGCACGCTCGCGGTCACGTCGTCACCCTTGGTCCCGTCGCCTCGGGTGAGTGCCTGTACAAGGCGGCCGTTCTCGTAGCGGATAGACATCGCCAGGCCGTCGATCTTGGCATCGGCGACGATGAAGACTTCGTTCACCGCTGCTTTATCAAAGAGACC
>CAYMWG010000507.1:0-1706 GCA_964393765.1 uncultured Phycisphaeraceae bacterium | reverse complement strand
GTGGGGGGTGAGGGCAGCACCGGAACCGGCGTTCTCGACGATGTGCTCATTATCGCCGCCGCTCTGAGCGTCCAGGACCCGCGCGAGCGCCCCATCGACAAGGCCGAGCAGGCCGATGCCGCGCACGACCTCTTCCGCGATCCCGATTCGGATTTCATCGGCTGGCTGAAACTCTGGAAGGTCTGGCAGGCGCAGCAGGAGGCCCTGACCAACTCACGCCTGCGCAAGTGGTGCAAGGACCACTTCGTGAACTTCATGCGCATGCGCGAATGGCAGGACGTGCTGCGTCAACTCGCCACCCTCGCGCATCGCGGCCGGGAAACCGGCCCTTCACGCCCGCGCACCCCCGCATCGGCATCGCGCGAAAGCGCACCGACCGCGCCGCCCAAGCACGCGGACCACGAAAAACGCTATGCCGCGATCCACAAGGCCGTGCTCGCGGGGCTGCTCAGCAACATCGGGCGCAAGTCCGACAAGCCGCCGGGCTTTGAGTACGACGGCACGCGCTCCCTGAAGTTCTTTGTCTTCCCGGGCTCGGGCCTCTTCAAGAAGCAGCCCAAGTGGATCATGGCCGCGGAACTCGTGAAGACCACGCGTCTCTACGCCCGTACCTGCGCGGCGATCGACCCACGCTGGATCGAGGAAGTCGCCGGCCCGCTCGCCGGGCACCTGCTCAGAAAGACGCACACCGAGCCGCACTGGAGGGCGGATGTCGCGCAGGTCGATGCGTTCGAGCGTGTCTCGCTCCTCGGCCTCGACATCGTGAAGCGGCGGAACGTCCATTTCGGTCCGATCGACACGCCCACCTCGCGCGCTCTGTTCATCCACCACGCGCTTGTAATGGGCGAGTATCTCACGACAGCTCGCTTCTTCGATCACAACCACAACCTTGTCAAGGAAGTCGCCGAATTGGAGGCCCGCACGCGCCGCCAGGGTCTGCTCAAGGACGCGACGGCCCGCTTCCTCTTCTACGACCAGCGCATCGGGCAGGAGGTCTACTCCGGTCCCGGCTTCGAGCGGTGGCGGCGCAAGGCCGAGGCCCGAGACCCGCAGTTGCTCTTCATGCGGCGCGAGGACCTGCTCGACCCCGGCTTCGAGCGGCCTACCCCCGACGCCTTCCCCGACCAGTACACCTTCGACGGCGGCTGGGGCGAGCGATCCGAAAAACTCCGGGTCAATCTCGCCTATCTCTACGAACCGGGCGCGCCCGCCGATGGCATCACCGTGACGATCCCGCTCGCCGAGGCCTGGTCGTTCGACCCGCGCCCCCTCGAATGGCTCGTTCCCGGCGTCCTGCGCGAGAAGGCCATCGAACTCATCCGCACGCTCCCCAAGTCGCTCCGAACCAGTTTCATCCCCGCGCCGCAGTTCGCCGATGCCGCGCTCAAGGACCTGCCCTTCGGCAAGGGCGACCTGCTGGAGCAACTCGCCCTGCGTCTCTCGCGCCAGTCCGGTGTCGCCATGCCGCGCGACGCTTGGAATCCCGAGCAACTCGCGCCCCACCTCCGCGCCAACTTCCGTGTTGTGGACGAGTCCGGCGCAAGCGTCTCCGAGGGGCGCAACTGGCCCGCCGTCCTCAAACTCCTCGAACAACGGCGAGCCGAGGCGATCCGCTCGCTCTCCCGTGGGCCCTATTCCCGCGACGATCTTCGCACTTGGGATATCGGCGACCCGCCGCTCTATGAACTGCCCGAAGAGATCATTGT
>CAYMWG010000506.1:0-1719 GCA_964393765.1 uncultured Phycisphaeraceae bacterium | reverse complement strand
GCCGATACGACGGTTGCGGCCTGCTGGCGAGGTTGCAGCGAAGTTCTGTTCGCTTTATCCCCCCCTCTCCGCTTGATTTGTGTTCTTGCCTGAAGCGAATCTGCTGCATCGTCCTCGCCCGACGGGGCCATGATCGGTGGCAACTTCCGCCAACATCGGGGCGTGCCACCGCGCGCCCCGAGCCTGGATCGCGCGGATAATGGTGCATGGACCACCTCTTCCCCGACGATCCGCCCGCACCTGCGCCGTCAACGGACCTTCCCCCGCGGCCCGCCAAGAAGCCTGCAAAGACGCCTCCCCAAAGGGCCGCGCCGAAGCCCGAACACCAGCCCGCGCTGCGGCCTGAGGGCGGGGCTGTTCCGCGCCCGCGTGCGAAGCGAGGCGCCGACGGGGCAGGAGGGGGGGCGACCAAGCCCGACATCCTCGCGAAGGGAACGATCAACGAAATGTTGCAACTACTCGCCGCGCAGGGATTGACCATCGCAGGCTCGCGAGCTGCTCCCCGCATGAAGCGTGCCGCGCTCGAGGACGCCCGCTTTGAAGCCCAGGACCTGGCCTATGCCGCGATGGAGGCGGGCAGCGGTGTCAAAGCGGCGGCGTTGTGCAAACGGGCCTTGGCGATCGACCCCGACTGTGTAGATGCGCTCGTGCTGCTGGCCAGGTCGGAAAAACTCAGCAAGGTGCAGTTCGAGGATCGGCTGCGGCAGGCGGTCGCCGCGGGCGAGCGGTCACTGGGCAAGAAGGCATTCAAGGAATTGCGAGGGATGTTCTGGGGGTTCATGGAGACGCGCCCCTATATGCGAGCGCGGATCGAACTGGCCAACCTGCTCTCCTCCACCAACCGAGAGGCCGAGGCGATCTCGCACTACGAGGAGTTGCTCGAACTCAACACCGATGACAACAACGGCCTGCGATACATTCTCGTTTCGTTGCTCATCAAACTCCGCCAGCCTGCTCGGGCCGCGCACTGGCTGGAGCGGTACAAAGAGGACGAGAGTGCGTTCTTCACCTGGGCGACCGTGCTGCTTCGCGTGGCGATGGACGACGAAGCGGGCGCGGCTAAGGCTCTGCGAGCCGCCCGGGAGAGCAACCCGCACGCCGAGGCGTACCTGAGCGGCGCGAAGAAACTCACCCAGGCCCTGCCCGATTACTACAGCCCAGGCCAGGACAGCGAGGCCCAGCACGCGGCAGACACGTTGCTCCCCGCGTTCGACGCCTATCCGCAGGCACGGGCATGGCTCTTGGCCAAGGGCGTGAAGGCCGAGGTTGTCACCGCCCGCAAAGGGAGCCGCTCTCCGCGACAAGCCTGAGATTGGGAACGCGCGTGAGCGCAAAGCGCACTTCTCAACCCGGGGATCGGTGGCCCCTCCCGGGAAACCTCGTCTCCCGCGATAGTGCTGCTCCGCCGAACAACGCCGAAACATTGCCGCTTTCTGGAACGTACACTTCATAGCAGCGCGAAGTGGTGCGCGGATGGCACCGGCCAGCACACCCACACACGCTGCCGCGATTCCTCATCCGCTTTTCACACAGCGGGTTATCGCTCCTCGTGTTTCTCTCGTACGCTTGACCCGCCTCTCTCCGTCGGCACCATTGGTCCCGGCGGACGATCCGCTCTTTATGGCCCAGGAACGACCCAGCCGCACCGACCTCTCCGAGACCGCGCCCATGGACTCCAAGGCCGCGGCGGAGGCCGCGCGCGATGGCGCAACCGCAAAT
>CAYMWG010000505.1:0-1725 GCA_964393765.1 uncultured Phycisphaeraceae bacterium | reverse complement strand
TCTCGGCCAGCAGGATCGAGCGCGGGACCTTCTCGATGAGCGCGGTGGTGACCTCCGCCTTTTCGAGCATCTCCTGCTTCTGGGCCTCGAGCACCTTGAGTTGCTCGATCTTCTTGGTCTCGGTCGCGTACTCCTGGTTGATCTCCACCTGGCGGTGCTTGACGCTCGACCACTGCCGGTTGGTGACGAAGAACGCCCCGACCACTCCGAGCGTCACGACAACGAACAGGAACACCGCGATCGCGAGGTTCCGGTTCTCCGCCTTCTTCTCGATGTAATCCTCGGGGAGGAAGGACCCGCCCGTGCCGGGGCGTCGGTTGTAGAAACTCATGCGGGGCTCCTGGTCGCTGCTGATCGGGTCATGTGCGTGTGCCGCGTGTCAAAGGTCCGTCGGGCAATGGGAGAGGCCGAACGCCACGGCCCAGCCGGGCTGGGGCTGCGAGAAGTCCACGCCCGCGCACGCCTCCTTGCCGGTGCGGGCCATCCGCGCCAGGGGGTCGGCGACCTGCGCGGGGAGCCGCAAGCGCTTGGCGATGTGCTGGCACAGGCCGCGATGGCGCGACTCGCCGCCCACGAAGATCGCGCGCTGCACGCGTTTGCCGGGGAAGATCGCCTCGTAGTAGCGCATGCAGCCGGCGACCTCGTCGGTGAGCACCTCGAGTTGGTCGGTCAGGTCAAACTCCGGCCCGAGCACCATCGCCGCGGGCTGCAGGCGCACATCGGTGCTGAAGCCCGGCGCGTGCATCCCGGATCGGCGATCCTCCTGCACCGCGGTCCCGCCTTCATCGCGGGAATCCTCGGGCGCGCGTCCGCGCCCCGCCGCGAGCATGGCCATGCTGGCTGCGCCGGGGGTCTTGGGGGCCGGGGCAGGGATGGCGACGAGTTCGGCCGACGCCAAACGCCGGGCTCGCGCTTCCGTGAGATTGACCTCCAGCGTGCGGGCGACCGCGCTGTCGAGTTCGCGCCCGGCCATCGGCACGGTCTTGGCGAACACGAGATTGTGTCCGTGACCGATCGAGACCTTGGTCGTCCCGTGCGCAAGGTCGAGATAGAGCGTGCCGAGCGTTGCATCCGCGACGCGCCGGTTGACGTGCGCAAACGCCGCGAGCGTGGCCGTGAACTCCGGCTGCATCCCCACGCACTCCAGGCGTGCATCGCGCACCGCCTGCATCATGCGCGAGACCAGGTCCCGGGCCGCGGCCAGACAGATGACCTCCGACTTGCCGCCCGAGCCCGCGCCCTGGGGCGATGCCCCCTCGACCGCGACGTGCCGGTAGATGAGTGTGTCGGGGAGGCAGCCCAGGTGCAGCGGCACGGCGGCCTCGACGAGCGTCTTGAGTTCGGCACACTCGGACTTGGGGAACTGCATGTGCTTGCAGAACATCTGCGCTGCGGGGAGCGCGCACACCGCGCGACGGCCCTTGAAGCCCGCCGACCGGATGAGTTTGGGGAGAGTCTGGAACTGGAAGGCGAAGCGCTTGGCGGCATCCTCGCGGATCGCATCGGGCACATCCACCGCGGCCGCCGCGATCAGAGCCGGGGCATCGCCCTCCGCGCCGACCTCGATCTGCAGGACCTTCAGGCTCGAGACGCCGAAATCGATCGCGATCGGGAGGGCACCCCCTGCGAAGTGCCCGAGCGCGGCGGACTTCATGCGACCAAACGAGAACGCCATAGGACCATGCCTCCGCGGGATGCACGGATCGCCATGCCCGCCGCGGCGGG
>CAYMWG010000504.1:0-1729 GCA_964393765.1 uncultured Phycisphaeraceae bacterium | reverse complement strand
ACCTGCGGCCTGCCGTCCGCCCCCGGCTCGCGTGGGTTCACACCCGCCTGGCGGCACGCCTCGAGCATCGCCGCCTGCGCGCCGCGACCCTCGGGCTGGATGTCGGTGATGCGGAAGGCGTCGGCCGATGAGCCAAAGCCCGCGACCTCGCACAGTGGCGTCGCCCCGCGCGCCAGCGCGTGGTCGAGCGACTCAAGAATCAGCATCCCCGCGCCCTCGCCCATCACGAACCCCTCTCGCGTCCGGTCGAAGGGCCGGGCCGCGTGCGCAAAGTCGTCGTTGCGGCGGCTCATCGCCGTGAGGCGGATGAACCCGGTCATCCCCAGCGGGTGGATCATCGAGTGCGCGCCGCCCGCGAACATCACGTCCGCATCGCCACGCCGGATCGTCTCGAACGCCTCGCCCGCCGCCTGCGTGCTCGCGGCGCACGCGGTCATGCAGTTGCTCGACGGGCCGCGGCAGCCGAACGCCCGCGCCAGGTGCGCCAGCGACATGTTCGGCTCCTGCTCCACCTCGCGCTGGGGCGTCATGGTCCGTCGCGCCGCCTCCACCCACCGCACAGCGTCCAAGGCTCCCGCGTCCGCTCGCCAGCCCGCCAGGTTGCTCTCGACATAACTGTCAAACGCGTTCGGGCCCTCGCCCGCGCCCAGGTACATCCCGAAGCGCCGTGGCGAGAGCGCCCCGCTCGCCGCGGCCCCCGCAAGGCCCGACTGCTCCCACGCCTGCCAGGCGGCCCCGAGCGCAAACTGCGTGTTGAGCGCTGCTCCCGAGTGCGCCGCGACCCGCTCCGCCGGGATCGAATCTTCAAGCCTAAAGCCCTTCACCTCCGCGGCGAAGTTGGTCTTGAACGTCGTCGCGTCGTAGCGCGTCACCGGCGCAACACCCGACTCGCCCGCGAGCAAGCGACGCCACACGCTTTCGAGGTCGTTGCCCAGCGGCGTGACCCAGCCCATTCCCGTGATGACGACGCGTCGTGGCATGGTTGGGTAGAAATCAGAGAACAGAGATGAGAAAGCAGACCGTATTTGCTCTTTGCTCACTTGCCATTTGCTGATTTCCTAATGCTCCCCGCCCTCCGCGTACGCATCCTCGTGCTCCCCATCGTGCCCGCGCAGCGACGGGATTTTGTCGGGGTTGAGCACCCGCACCAGGCCATCCTTGAGCCTCCGTTCCGAGAAGTTGATGATGAGCGCCAGTTCCATGTCCGCCGCGCGGAGCAGCGCGCGAACACCGGCCCGCTCAAGCCCACCCACCTCGCCCCGCTGGGCCATCAACTCCACGATGAACCGATTGTCGATCACCAGGTTGGCCGCGCGCTCGCCGACGTTCTGGCCGCGATACAGGATCGGGTACTTCTTGCCCGCCTCATAAGGCACGCCCGCGGCCTTCAACTCAAGCCCCAGCGCCTGCTCGTACACGTCGCGCGTGAAGCCCGGCCCAAGCCCCTTGTGGACCTCGATCGCGCACCCGATGAGTTTGCGGCTCACCTCGGTGAGCGCGGGGTCGAGTTCCGACAGAGGCACGCCCCGCCCGCGCGGCCCGTTGGCCCCTTGCTGCTGACCCTGCCGCCCCTGCCTGCCCTGGTCTTGATGTCCGCCCTGCCGAGTTTCCTGTGTGCGAATGTTCTCGCCGTTCATCGCCCGCTCCCTGTTCAAGAAGATGTAGACGCCGCGCCCATGCGCAGCGACCGTGTGAGCAGGGACACATCGTCCCCGCCCCTGCCCTCCAC
>CAYMWG010000503.1:0-1734 GCA_964393765.1 uncultured Phycisphaeraceae bacterium | reverse complement strand
CCGCGGAAAAATCCCGCACCAGCACCGTACCCTCGGTGGTCCCATCGGACTTCCACAGCGTGCGCTGCGTGAACCCGGTGGCATCGGCAGCGGCGAAGAACAGCGTCCCCGCGACATCGGTGAGAAGCATGGGCGTCCCGCTCCCCCCGCCGGGGATCACGTCCTTGACCATGCGCGTCCCCTCGCGCGTGCCATCGGTCGCCCACAGTTCCCAGCCATGCACCCCATCGTTCGCGGCGAAGAACACCAGATCGCCTACCGCGCAGATCGCGTTGCACGAGATCGACCCCACGCCCGGGTTGATGTCCCCGAGCAGGAACGTGCCAGCCTCGGTGCCGTCGCTGGACCACAGTTCCCCGCCGTTGATCGATTCGCTGGCGGTGAAGATCAGCCGTCCGTTGACCACCGCCGACCGCGTCCCCTGCGCCCCCGGCGCGGAGCCGGCCGGCACGTCCGGCTGCGCGTTGATCTGGCCCAGGCTTCGTGGCGGTGCCGCCGACAGCCCCGTGCTCACAGCACCAACCGCAATCCCGGCACAGACAACCCACCCGCCGCTTCTGATATATCGCATCGTCGTGCTCCGGTGACCGTTGTTCTGAAGAACTCGCCCCCCTCCTGTACGAACTGGTTGGTCCGTGCCTGTCCGCTCGAGGCGGTTTGCCTGGGAGTCACTTCCTGGCTGGCACGCGGAATGAACCCGCTCTAAGCTGTGAGCGTGGATTTCCCTCCCCCGCAAGAGGCCAAACAGCAGGCCCGTACCCGCCTCCGTGCCGCTCTGGCCGACATCGACCCTGACCTGGCCGCACAGAACTCCGAAGCGATCTCGCGCCGCATCGAAGCCGAGCCCGCCTTCGTCAACGCCAGGGCCCTCCTGCTCTTCGTCCCGATGGTCGCGCGATCCGAGGTAGACCTGCGCCACCTCGCCCGGCGCGCCCTCGCGTCGGGTAAACGGGTGGCCCTCCCGCGCGCCGAGTGGGCCAACCGCACCTTGGCCGCGCACCTCGTGAGCGATATCGATACCGACCTCGAGCCCGACCCCGCCCGACCCGGCCTCGGCCTCATGCAGCCCCGCGCGAGTTGCCGCGTCATCAACCCCGAAGACCTCGACCTCCTGCTCGTACCCGGACTCGGATTCGATGAACGCGGCAATCGCATCGGGCACGGCGCGGGGTTCTATGATCGGTTCCTCGCAAGGCCGGGAGTCCGGGGGACGGTCATCGGCATCGGGTTCGATGTGCAGGTGCTTTCCCCGGCCAGCACCCTTCCGTGCGAGGCTCACGACCGGCGGCTGGATGCACTGGCCACCGAGACCCGGTTTCTGTGGTTCACACGCGGTGCCGATGTTGACCGGGTCGTTGGACCGGCGGACCCGGATTGACCGACAAGAGAGACCACCCTCCACCCACCCACGCGCTCACCCGCACCGCACCCTGGCAGTTTGTATTCCCACCTGGAAGAACGGACGTTTCCATGGCTCTCGCATCGCAAATGGCCCGCGGCCAGCGCATTCCCAGTTCCTCGGTTGCCGCCTTCCGCGCCAAGAGGCGTACCCGCGCCCGGGTCGCCCTTGGCGTGACGCTGCTGGTCGTGCTCGGCGGCGGCGGGCTGCTGTGGGCACTCTGGAGCCGCGACAGCGGCGGCAGCCTCGCAGGACCGCAGGAAGCCGCTGCCTCTTCCGCGAACCCGATCACGCCCACCCGCGCGAATGACCCGCTCGATGTCGCGGCGGTGCGA
>CAYMWG010000502.1:0-1735 GCA_964393765.1 uncultured Phycisphaeraceae bacterium | reverse complement strand
CCGCCGACTGGAAGCCGATGGGTGGGTCTTGGCCCGCACGAAGGGGAGTCACCGTCAGTACCGCCACCCATCGAAGCCCGGACTGGTGACGGTACCGCACCCCAAGCGCGACCTGCCGATCGGAACCCTGCGGAGCATCGCGAAGCAAGCCGGATGGAGCAAGCCATGAACTACCCCGTCGTGATCCACAAAGACCGCAAGAGCGACTACGGCGTGAGCGTGCCGGACCTGCCCGGTTGCGTGTCCGCCGGCGCGACCGTCGATGAAGCCCTGTCGATGGTCCGGGAGGCGATCGAACTCCATCTGGAAGGGATCATCGAAGATGGCGGCGTTATCCCACTCCCAACCCCGATCGAAAAACTGCGGGCCGACCCCGACTACGCCGACGGAACTGGGGGGACGTGGGCGATCGTCGGCGTGGACGAATCCACGCTGCGGCTGAAGTTTGCACGCATCGGCGTCACCATGCCCCAGCGCGTGCTGGACGCGATCGACCGCCACGCGAAGGCGAACGGCGAAACCCGGTCGGGGCTGCTGGCACGCGCTGCCGCGCGGTATATCGGACGCGAAGCGGGCACCATGCCCGAAGCCAAGCGCGGCGGCGCGAAACTCCGCACCATGCGGAACAAGATCAAGACTTCGGCAACCCGAAGGGGACAGTGACGTATAGCGAGCATTGGACGTGAAGGCGAGCGGGGCGAGTTGAAGCGGATTCTGTTCCGCGACACCAAGGGCAAGCAACGGACCCTGCGGCTGGGCGAATGCCCGAAGTCGGTCGCGGAATCTGCGCGGGTGGCGATCGGGCATCTTGTGATCGCCAAGCGTCACAACGCGGTCCCGCACCCCGACGCGGCCCGGTGGCTTGCGGGCGTCGATGACGTTGTGTACGCCCGCGTCGCGGCGCTGGGGTTGTGCCAACCACGGGCGGGCTATCGCGTCGGTGACGCTGGACGGGTTGCTGGCGGCATTCTTCGCCGGCGTGGACGTGAAGCCCGCGACGCGGGTGCGGATGAAGCAAGCCGAGTCGGCGCTGGTGGAACACTTCACCGAAGCCCGCGACGTGGCGACCATCGGCGAAGCCGACGCCGACGAATGGCGGGCCGGTCTTACGAAGGCGGGGTACGCGGCGGCGACGATTAGCCCGACGGTGCTGTACGCCCGGCAAGTATTCCGCTGGGCGATCCGGCGCGGCATGACGGGCGCCAATCCGATCGCGGCGCTGAAGGCGGGATCGCAAGTGAACATGGCCCGCGCGGTGTTCGTGTCGCGGGACACGATCGCCAAGGTGATCGACGCGGCCCCCGATGCCGAATGGCGGCTGCTAATCGCCCTGTCCCGGTTCGGCGGGCTGCGCGTTCCGAGTGAAGCCCTGGCCCTGCGGTGGGCCGATGTGGACTGGGAGCACAACCGGCTGACGGTGCGATCCTGCAAGACCGAACACCACGAAGGCAAGGGCGAGCGGATGGTCCCGCTGTTCCCCGAAATCCGCGAACACCTGCAAGCGGCGTTCGACGCGGCCCCGGTAGGGTCGGTGAACGTGATCGGGCGATACCGGGAGGGCGCGAACCTCAACCCCCACTTCCGCCGGATCATCAAGCGGGCGGGTTACACGCCTTGGCCCCGAACATGGCATAATCTGCGGGCGAGTCGCCAGACCGAACTGGCGACGACGTTCCCGCTACACACTGCTTGCGCGTGGATCGGCAACACCAAGGCGATCGCGGCGGGGCACTAC
>CAYMWG010000501.1:0-1740 GCA_964393765.1 uncultured Phycisphaeraceae bacterium | reverse complement strand
AGCATCTGCTGCTCGGTGCCGACATAGTTGTGGTTGAGGTTGCGAGCCTCCTCGATCGCGTACTCGATCACCTTCTTGGCGCGCGGCGTCTGCGGCAGCTTGCCCATCGTCACCATGTCCGGGCCGCTCTTGACGAGTTTCTCGACTTCGAGCCTGACCTTGCGGAGATCGACATCAAGATTCTTGAGCACGTTGGCCCCGACCCCGGAGCCTTCTTTCACGAGTCCGAGCAAAATATGCTCGGTGCCGATGTACTCGTGGTTGAAGCGCTGGGCTTCCTGGTTTGCCAGGGCCATGACCTTGCGGGCACGATCTGTAAAACGCTCGAACATTGAGCACTCCTTCGGGAACTCGGGGCCGGCTCTTGCCGGCGATGCTCCCGACTGTTGTTCCGGGACCGCGTCCTTCTACATACCGCCGCGGGCACCGGAACGTTCGGAATCGGTCGGCGGAGGAACAAATCCCCTTGGCAGGCCGGTTCCATCGACAAACCCCCGATCGGCCTAGAGGCCGCGCAGGGAAACTCGGCCGTTCTCCACGTTGTGGTCCCGAGTCAGTCGTTGTCGCCTGCCGCACCAAGGCCTTCCCAGGCGGAAGTTGCGCGTCGACTGACCGGTCGCGGCGGAGAGAGGCGTCTGTATCGGTAGCACATCATGTGCCGCCGTCCGAAATAACCAATGAATGGCTCGTGAAAGGCATCACTGCGTTTCATGCGCCTGCGGGGGGGTCGGGGAAGCCATCCCAATGGCACAGCGGGTCGATGCCCGATGACAATCTGGCAGTCGTGCGGCTAGGGAGTTGGCCCCGGTTGGCCAGTTTTCATCGCGAATCGCCGACCGCTTCGGGAGAAACGTCGAGCGCGCTGGCGACCGGTCGCCGCGTGTCCGCGGCTGCGGCCGCAGCATCGGCCACGATGAAAAGCGGGATGTTGGCCTCGGCCAAAGGTTCGTGAAAACCCTTGGTGGTACCCGCAAGCGGCGCGGCCTTGTCGCGGATAATCACCTTCAGCGTGTATCGGCCGATGGTGAGCGAGGAGGGCAGGTCGATCCGCTGCACCAGAAAAAAGTCGCGCCGCTTGGACGCGGAGGTGTCGCGGTGCTTCTGCTCCTTCACGAACCAGCAGAGCGTGCCGTCCGCGGCATAGACATGAACCTCTTGGCTGAGTTCCAGCGCCCAGCGTCCGCTGCTCGCCCTGCGCGCCCCATCGGCGGCGGCAGAGGGCAGGTCTGCCTCGCGTGCCTGGGTGTAGTTCTCCACCTCGGTATAAACAATGAGCGGCACTTTGCGACCGGCGACGAAACTGCTGCCCGGGTAGGGCGTGAAACGTCCGAAGGCCTCGACCCGCTTGCAGAGCGCCACGGTTCCGAGGGCAAGTTGCGAGGCCGTCCCGGCCGGCTGAGCGGGCGGCAGCAGGGGGGCTGGTTGGGCACGATCGACCGCGCCGCGAACGGTCTGCGCGAGGGCCTTGGGGTCCGCGCCGGAATCGGCCTGCGCCTCGAGTTGGGCCATCATCGTGCGGACGCTCTCGATCGTGCCCCGTTCCGATGGGCTGAGCGAGGCCATGAGCCGATCGAGTTCAGCCTTCGCGACACCGGGCTGGATGGTTTCGAGCGCGATAAGCGGGAGCGCAGCGCGGAGCGGGCTCTGCTTGTCATCGCCGCTGGGGATGAGCAACTTGGCGAGTTGCTTGGCGTATTCCAGTCGCTTGTCGCGCGCTGTGGGTTCGGGTGGCGCCGGGGG
>CAYMWG010000500.1:0-1744 GCA_964393765.1 uncultured Phycisphaeraceae bacterium | reverse complement strand
GCGCGCGGGCCGCGGCGTGGGGGTCGCTGTAGAGGTGGTCCACCCGCGCGGTGTTGAAGAGCGAGGCGCGCCGCACGATGCCATGCACCTCGTAGCCCTTCTCCAGGAGCAACTCGGCGAGGTACGAGCCGTCCTGCCCGGTGATGCCGGTGATAAGCGCGACCCGTGACCGGCCTTGACCAGGTTGAGCAACTTGGGTCCGCTCGTGCGCCTGGCTCATGGGCGAGCTCCTTCCGCCGGCGCTTCCGGCACCGTCTCGCCCACGCGTCCCGGCGAGGTGAAGCCGCCCTCGATCACGCGCCTGCGCCCGCTGGGACCGATCTCGGTGTTCCAGGGAACCTCGGCGGTCAGGAGGCTTCTCGCGGTGATGAGACCGAGCACCACCGCCAGCGCGACGGGTCCGGCAAGACGCATCGGCGGGGCAAGGTGCTTTAGAAGCAGCGCGATGCCACGCTCACGCCCCGTATATACGGGCGGAGGGATGGTCGCCGCGCCCAGGCCCATCATCATCAGAAGCAGCGGCTCGATGTAGCGCTGCCAGCAGAGTGGATTGGTGGTCTGGGCAGCGGTGAACGCGACGATGGCTCCAAGGAACAGCCAGCGCGCAGCGGGGCCGAGGGCAACGAACCATGCCCACAGCGCCCACGCGCCCGCCGGTGCGAGCACCAGCAGGACGACACTGGTGTGCCCGGCGATAAGCGGCCCGATCTTCACCAGGTTCCACAGCCCCGACGAGCGCTGCTCGACCGCGTAGGTGGTCTCGGGCAAGACCGCGACCAATGCCGCGAGCGCCATGGCCAGGAGCAGGCCCACCGGCCGCTCGCGAGCCAGCCGCCACGCCGCGGGCGCGATGTACCCCGCGAAGAAGCACGACACCAGCCCCAGCAGCGCGAGCACGAACGCGGGCGTCGCGAGGTTGATCACACTACCATACTGCCGCACGAAACTGGGCGGCGTCAGGCCCCGCCACATCCAGATGAACACGGCGAACGCGACCACGGCCGGCAATGTTGCCAGGAGCGCAAGCCCGAGTGCCCGGCCCCTCGCGCCCGTCCGGCTCGTCATCGCGGCGAGACCCCCATCGCCCAGCGGCGCGGCGCCGATCCACGCGCCCAGCCACAGCAGCACCGCCGCCCACAGGTGACTCTGGCGGACAAGCACCAGCGCCAGCAGGAGCGCGGCACCGATGGCAAGGTTCGCTGCTCGCGATCCCCTGCCGTTTGTCAGGCACCACGCCACGAGCGCAACTCCAAGCACGAGAAGCCAGCCAAGGTTGTCGGGCAGCAGCCAGACACCCGGGAAGAACACATACATGGAAGCGAGCAGGGGGAGCGTCAGCAGCACACCTCTCCACCACGGGGGTCGGACCCGCTCCCCTCCCGCCGGATCGCACGCTGTCCCGCCCACCGCTGCGGCGTACGCGAACAGACCGATCAGCAGCGCGGAGATGGCCGACCCGGCGAGTTGCAACGCCATCCCTGACGCGGCCACATATCGCCACACCAGCGCGAGCAGGACGTGATACCCAGGCGTGGTCGCCGAGCGGTAATCGGCCAGCTCCAGCCCAGGCCACTGGGCGGCGAACTGCCTTATCACGGGCTCATGGAAGTGCAACTGGTCGAAGGCGCTGCGCCCCATCAGACACTCGGACAGGATCAGCGGGAGAGCCATGCAATAGAAGAGGCCCGCAGCGGCCAATGCTGCCGCGAACGGCTCCCGCCCCCCCCCCCCTCCCCGGGCGGGC
>CAYMWG010000499.1:0-1744 GCA_964393765.1 uncultured Phycisphaeraceae bacterium | reverse complement strand
CGCCGGGGTTGATCCATGAGTTGGCGGCGAGGTCCGGGTGGTTGTAGTTCACGCCGGTGTCGATATCGGCGATCACGGTGTTGGCCGAGCCTGTGGTTGTGGCCCACGCCTCGGGGGCGTTGATGTCGGCGTTGGCGATGCCGGGATCGCCGTTGACCGTCTGTCCGATATTGTTCATGCCCCACAGGACGCCGTAGGAGGGATCGGTCGGCGGCGCGCAGCGCTGGACCACATAATCGGGCTCGGCATAAAGGACCAAGCCGCTAAAGGCCTTCAGCGTGTTGATGGCAGTCGGCACATCGATATCCACCTTGATGTGTTCGAGGCCGGGGACAAGGCTGAACTCCTTCTCGAGCGTCCCGCCGACCAACTGGCGAAAGTTGGCACGGCTGGTGGATGTCAGATTGGACGAGAACCGCACCAGGATCGAGTTCGGAACAAACGGCGCATTCGACACGAGGGCCGCCGGCTTTGCAGGCTGGGGCAACGGGGGGACGATCGCGTCATCCGCCACGGCCGATGCGCCAGCCAACGCCGCGGCCAGCAACGACACGAGGAGCCACTGAACATTCTTCATTTCGAGGCCTTTCCGTCCTTCATGGACGCCTGTTGACAGCCCGGCGAATGCACGGGACATTGCGCCGACTCTCCGTTACGGGCGAACGCCCGCGACCAGTGCAAAGTTCACGGGCCAAGAACAGCATACATCAAGTGCCGACCGAGGGAAGGGATCTGTCTGATACCTACCGAGAGAAAACCCCCTTATACGGTGGCCGGACTCGATGGTCGGGAGTTTGTACCTGGCGTAAAGGCCGACGCCAAGGCTCATTCACCCCGCCCCGGCTAGCGCGTGCTCCAAGTCAGCGATCAGGTCATCGCAGTTCTCGATGCCGCAACTCAGGCGGATGAGCGTGTCGCTGATGCCCAGGGCCTTGCGCTGTTCCGGCGGGACGCTGGCGTGGGTCATGATCGCGGGGTGATCGACCAGCGACTCGACGCCGCCGAGGCTCTCGGCCAGCGCGAAGACGCGGACGGTCTCCAGGAACTTGCGGGCTTCGGGCAGGCCGCCCTTGATGAAGAACGTGATCATGCCCGTGAAGCCCTTCATCTGCTTCTTCGCCAGGGCGTGCTGCGGGTGGCTGGGCAGGCCGGGGTAGACGACTTGCTCCACCCCCGCGTGCTTGCTGAGCCATTCGGCGACGCGCTGGCCAGTGGCGTTGTGGCGTTCCATGCGGATGGCGAGGGTCTTGATGCCGCGGAGGACCATGTAGGACTCGAACGGGCCGAGCACCGCGCCGACGGCGTTCTGGTGGAAGCGGACTTTCTGTGCGAGCGCGAGGTCGTTGACGACGAGCAGGCCCGCGACGGCATCGGAGTGCCCGCCGAGGTACTTGGTCGCCGAGTGCATGACCACATCGAACCCATGCTCGAGGGGCCGCTGGTTGTACGGCGAGGCGAATGTGTTATCGCATACGAGGATCGCGCTGGAGGATTTGGATCGCGTGAGTTTGGCCGCCGCGGCGAGGTCAACGATCTTGAGCGTGGGGTTCGTGGGCGTCTCGATCCAGACCAGTTTGGTCTTGGGAGTGAGCGCCTCACCGAGTTTGTTCAAGTCGGTCATGTCGACGTACTTGATCTTCAGGCCGCGCGAGCGGGCCGCGACTCGAGAGAAGAGGCGATTGGTGCCGCCATAAACGTCATCCATGCAGACGACCTCATCGCCGGTGTCGAGCAGTTCGAGCAC
>CAYMWG010000498.1:0-1747 GCA_964393765.1 uncultured Phycisphaeraceae bacterium | reverse complement strand
ATCGGCCTGAGACGCGATGGCACAGCCTGTCGCTCACGGCGTCGTCCACTTCGCACTACCCCAGATCAAACACCAGCAACTCGCTGTCCGACGATGCGCGAATGGTAATCGACGCCTCATCCTCGATCGCCGCGCCGTCGCCGGCGCCCAGCGCCGAGCCGTTCACTTCAAGCCCGCCGCGAACAATCTGCACCCACACGCCGCGCCCGGTCTCGATCACATGACTCACGCTCTTCCCTGCCGTCAGCAGCGAGGCGTAGATGCGCGCATCCTGGTGGATCGGCATCGAGCCCGCCGCGCCGTCGGGCGATGCGACCAGACGCAGCACATCGCGCCGCGCGCCATCGGCAAACGGCTTCTGCTCATATCGCGGCTCGTATCCCTTGCGGTCGGGCATGATCCAGATTTGCAGCAGGTGCGCCGTCTCGGTGCCCGACGCGTTGTGCTCGCTGTGGACAATGCCCGTCCCGGCCGAGATGCGCTGCACCTCACCCGGCCGCAGTACCGCGGCGTGCCCGCCATCCCCAATTGCGTCCTTGTGGGCCAACGCGCCCGACACCATGTAGGTGATGATCTCCATGTCCCGGTGCGGGTGGGCATCAAAGCCGCGCCCCCCCGCGACGCGGTCCTCGTTCATCACACGCATCGAGCGGAAACGCGTGTGCGCCGGGTCGTGATAGTCGCCAAACGAGAAAGTGTGACGGGCCGTCAGCCAGCCGTGCTCGCCCTTGCCGCGCTCATCGGATTTCCGGACGCGGATCATGCTCAGGCCACCCCCGCCAGACGCCTCACGGTCATGTCGAAGTTGTGGACCATGTTGGCGCGCAGGCCGTAGACCACCGCCAGGTAGGCCAGGGCCGCGATCCCGCAGCCGATGACCAGGCCGATGCGCGCCGATGCCAGACCGTAACTGTCAACGGTCTTGGCCAGCGCCAACTCCGGATAGATGCTCGCGAACACCGCTGTGACGGGCGAGAGCGCGGCGATCGCCGAGCCGACAAACAGGAAGTCCGTCCCGCTCTTGTACGCGCACAGGCCCACCACACCGCCGACCACGCCGACGAGGCCCACGGTCGCCACCACGGCCGACAGCGAGCCCTTGCTCTTGAGCGACCACTGCATCCCCACCATCACCGCGAAGGCGACAAACGGCACCGACACCACGGCGACCACCAGCGCACCCTCGGGCAGCACCGCGGGGATGGAGACGAACGAGCCCGCTGTCGCGCCCGGCAACTGGTGCTCGAACATCACCCCGCCCTCGCGCGCCAGGATGCCCATCTGGTTCGCAAGCACATACAGCCCCGCGATCAGCAGCGTGCCCACGGGCACCGCGATCAGCGGCAGCAGGTACGCCACCATGCCGCGCATCTTCCCGCCCAGGTACGAGCCGGGCGTGATGGGCGTGGTCAGCAGCAGGTCCAGGGTGCCATCTTCCCGCTCGCGCGCAACCGATGTCGCGGCCATGTTCACCGACACCAGCCCGATCACCGCCATCTCCCCGATCACCGTGTAGAAGATCACATCGCGGAAGACGCCCGTCCCGACAATCCCGCCCCCGTGGAAGTACAGCACGATCCCCAGCGCCCACAAGCCGCCGATGACAATGAACGACCAGCGCGCCAGCATGCGCCCGAAGGTCGCGTTGCGGGCCGCGGCCTCCCGCCAGGCGATCGGGTTGTTCCACACATGCCGGGGAGGGCGCGTCTCGCCGCCCTTCGCGCCAAGTCCGAACATGCGCCGGTAC
>CAYMWG010000497.1:0-1759 GCA_964393765.1 uncultured Phycisphaeraceae bacterium | reverse complement strand
ACCCCGTCCCTTCCGACCTGCCGCCGAACAGACTTTGCACGCCAGAACAGGCGCTGCAAACGGCCGCGCTGCCCGCCCTCAACAGGCGAGCATACAGGCTACTCGATTCGTACGGAAGGCCCGGGCGGATCGTAGCAAGGCCGAAAGTATCGGCAGGGTGGGGCGGAAGTTCAACACGCAGGGCGGGGATAGTCGAACGCCCTTCCGGCATTGGGGGCCGGGCGTGCGATAAAGCCTTGCAACTCTTGGATTGGGGTTCAGCGGCCGCTGGCCACGAGCGCCGGGGTGCCCGGGAAGAGCCGACCGGGGTCGCTGACCCTGGCCACCTGCGAGTGCAGCAGCACCCGCTCGGGCGGGATGCCCAACTTGCGGCACAGCGTCTGCGTGAGTTCGCCCAGTTCCCGCATCTGAGCAGGGGTGAACGCCCGTCGGTCGCCGTCGCCCACCAGGCAGATGCTGATCGCATGATGGTTGTACCAGTCCCCATCCGCACCCGCGGCGTGGGCTCCGGGCAACTGGTCGCGCCAGCGGAAACCCAGGTAGACCTGGCCGTCCTCCATGCCGCGACCGTTCCCGATGATGAAGTGGTGCCCAAGACCCTTCAGACTGCGGGCCTCGTGCTCACGCTCGATCGTCGCGGGAGAACCCGTGAGAGAGCCGGAATGGTGGATGATGATCGCCTTCCAGCGGGCGCTGTCAAGCGTCCGCCGGGTCTCGAACACCGGGTCAATGGTCCCGGCTACCGGGCCGGCCACCCCCGAGGCCACCGCCAGCGGCGAGAGCGTCAGGCCGTCGGTCCGCGGGACGTTCCCCCGGTCCAGCAGCATCAGCACGCCGCCCACGGCCGTCATGGAGGCCAGGAAACTCACCCACACCACCCGTGCGCGCCGGCCCGCGGCGGAGCCCTCGGCCCCACGATTCACGGACCTGGATTTTCGACGGGTGTACACAGCCATAGGTGGTCAAACGATGGTACCAAACGATCGGGCGAGCGGGCGCGATCTCTCTCCATTTTCCGGCGCGATGTCTCGCAGCACGCCTGAGCGCGCCCTCGTCAACGATACACGCGGTTTATTCACCGGTTATCCGGACAACTTCACCAAGCGCGTGCCACCGCTCACTCGGCCCGAGGCAACGTTTCCGCCTGTGCGCCCTCCGGCAGCGCCTCCAGCCCCAGCCGATCAAGGATCACCGGGATCGCCTCAGCGGGCGGCGTGGGCTTCCCGCGCAGTTCGTTGAGTTTCCGCACGATCGTCCATTGCTTGAGCATGGAGCGGTGGTCCGCCGCGATCTCGACGTGGTCCTCAACGCCGTCAATGCGGGGCGAGCCGCTGCCGACCATGCCGTCGCCCAGCGTCTCGACCGCCTCGCACGCCTGCAACGCCAGCGCCTCGGCCCGCTCGCGGCCCAGGAGGCCCGCCCACTGGCGCGCGGCATCGTCTTTCAGGTAGGAACACGCCGCGCTGGGGGTCGCGATGCCGCTGATGGTGGTGATTGCGACGTTCTTCGGATTCGGGCGCGCGTTCAGGGTCTTCAAAAAGTCGGAACCGATGCACAGGTCGCGCCCCGCCTCGCCGCAGCCGTCGCCCGAGTAGCCCAGCACGCCCGAGCCGTCCGCGGCGGTGCCCTGCACCCGGCGGACCACCTGCTCGCGCGCCTCGGCCACCGCCTGAAGGTGCGCCAGCGGCGAGCCGTGGTTGGGCGTGCCGACCATGATGAGTCGCTCGATCGCCGGAAGCCCCCCCTCCCCCACACCGGC
>CAYMWG010000496.1:0-1783 GCA_964393765.1 uncultured Phycisphaeraceae bacterium | reverse complement strand
CCGCGGCATCACCAAGCAGGTACTTCGACACGCCGAACCCGATCTGCCACGCCATTTTCTCGTCGAGCGGATCGGGATAGGTGCCGCGGATGTCATAGGCCTTGAAGACCTTGCCGAGCATGAATTGCCTCCGGGAACGGGGAGGTGAAGGGACCGCGAGAATGGGTGATGAAGAAGTGACGCCAAGCCTAGCGAACCACGCGCGGGATATCCCGGATGTTTGGAGTATGTATGGAGATGATTCGACGTTTCACCCCGCATTCGCCAACAATCTGCTGAATCCGGAATCCGCCCAGCCTGCCTGTTCTCCAAAGCGGATCGATCCACATGGCAACACCGATAGTCAAAGTGCAGCCGTGCAGCCATATCAAACTCCTGATGGACATCAGCATCGCCGCGCCGCCCAAGCGCGTCTGGGCATCGCTCACCCGCCACACCGGCGTGGTGGCCCCAGGACTTCTACACCCTGCGCGGGAAGCGGAAGATGGTCATTGAGCCGCGAACCGCCGGGCGCATGTTCGAGGACGGCGGCACAACCGGCGAGGCGATGTGGGGCCACGTCAGCGAATGGGTGCCCGCGAAGGTGCTCGGCCTCACCGGCCACACCTCCTCGCGCTGGGGATGAACACCGATTCGACGGATCCGAGACAGGGCGAGGAAAGACGGATTGTCACAGACCCCGACGACTAGACGCCGAGGACGCACCGCCCCATCACACGAGTTCTGACTTCCTCTCCTGATCCGATCCGTGTTTATCCGTGGCCGCTCTTCACCTCTCCGAATCTGCGAAACCTGCATTGATCTGCGGCCACAATCTCCTGTCTTGTGCTACCTGACCGCGGCCCAAACTAGAAGCACTCATCCGCCTCAGCCCGGACCTCCTCGATCCGCACGCCCTCCGGCAAAGCGTTCAGGAACATCCGCCCGTACCGCGCCGTCTTCACCCGCGGGTCCAGAATCACAACGCGCCCACGATCCGACTTGGATCGGATCAGCCGCCCAAACCCCTGCTTGAAGCGGATGATCGCTCGCGGCAGCGAATCCTGCATGAAAGCATTCCCCCCCTGCTCCTCGATCCGCTCCAGTCGCGCCTGCGTGAGCGGACGATCCGGCGGCTCAAACGGCAGGCGGGTGATGATGACGTTGCGCAGGCGCTCTCCCCGCACATCCACGCCCTGCCAGAAGGTCGCCGCGCCCAGCAGCACCGCCCGATCCGTCTCTATGAACCCTTTGAGCACCACCGTCCGCGGCCCGTCCCGCCCCTGCATGAACAGCGCAATGTCCAGCCGGTCCAGTTCCCGCTTGATCCGGTCCCCGACCGCGTTGAGCGTCGCGAAACTCGTGAACAGCACGAACGCGCCCCCATCGGTCTCGCGGACGTGGTGCAGCACCCGCGCGGCGAGCACATCAAGATACCCGCGTCCCGAGCCATCGTCGGGCGCCGGGCCGCCCCCGCCCTCCCCGCCGCGCCGTGTGTCGCCCGACTTCGGGTTCGGAAGCGACAGGTCGATGTACAGCGTCGCCTGCTTCGAATAGTCAAACGGACTGCCGAGTTGCAGGGTCTTTGTATCCGGCGGCGGCGGAAGGCCCAGGTTCTGGATCGCGTGCGCAAACGCCGTCTCGGCCCGCTCCGTCAGTTCCTCCGCGCTCGCCGTCCGCGTCGCCAGCGTCGCGGACGTGAGCACAATGCCAATCGCCTTCTTCGCCGGAGCAGATGGCGGAGTCGGCGAGCCGGGCGGCGAGGGCAGCTCGAACCGCGGCGGCCGCCCGTCCTCGAAGTCCG
>CAYMWG010000495.1:0-1783 GCA_964393765.1 uncultured Phycisphaeraceae bacterium | reverse complement strand
GTCAAGTCAATTCACGACCACCGCTCGGGCGACATCGTGAAGCAGAAGATCGAGGAAGGCGCGATCGTTGACGAGAGAACCGCGTCGGGTGAGGCTGCAGACAGGCGATGGCTGCGGTATCTCGGTGTCGGAACGCTGCTCACGCTGGCGGGCTTGTTGGTATATCTGCGGATGCGAGTTCGTGCGTAAGGCTTCAAAGGGACTTTGGCTTTTTAAGGAGAACTGATCATGTTTGGTATTCGTCGATATTGGGCAGGCACCGCGATTCTGGCGGTTGTCTGTGGGTTGTCCGCGGGAATCACCGCTGCGAGTTGCGTCAAGACGGCCAATCAATCCCGCACGGCGTGCTCCATGTCCGGGTACAACGGGATCGGTACTTGCCATGACGTAGCGACGACGGACGGAACCTGCACGAGCGTTTCCTTTCCCAACAGCGGGCTGACCGGTGCGACCAACTACACCCAGGTCTGCGTTTATCAACCGATGGTGCCGGACCTTGTCAACGGTGGCTGCGTGGCAAGCGGCGCGCCCGTCACGTTCACGGCTCGATGTACTGAGGCGTCCGGCAGCGCATGCGGAGGGGGAGGAGGCGGGCAACAGTGACCGCGCTTGGTCAACAAGCGCCAGCGGCATTGTCACCGGCGCTGCTTGGGACCGGCGCTATCTGGCTCGCTGGCGCGGTGGTCTTGTTCGCCGGAACGGCCAAACTTCTGGATATCCCGGCGTTCCTGGATTCGCTCGGCAGTTGGACGCTCGTTCCCAAGTGGTCGCTCGGATACTTGGCGGTGGGCGTACCAACTGTTGAAGTGCTGGTGGCAGGCCTCTGGGTCGTTGCGCGGCTCCGGAGGCCCGCCATCCCGGTTGCGCTTTTGGCGATGCTCGTCGCGATGACAGGGGCCTACGGCGCGCACGTCGCCTGGGACAAGGCCCCCGACTGCTGGTGCTTCGGTCGCATCCAACTCTTCGAGGCGTCGCAAGCGAACGCCTGGCAGGTTGTCTCGCGCAACGCGATCCTGTGCGGGATGCTCATGGCCGGGATATTCCTGCGAGCCAGAGGTCAAAATCAGGATCAGCGGAGGCTGCGCGATCCGCGCGCGCCGACCGGGCAGAGCGGCTTCACGCTCATCGAGACGCTCATCGTCATCGCGATGATTGCGATCCTGATCTCGCTGGTGCTTCCCGGCCTTCGCGGCGTACGCGAACAGACGCGGCGCACCGTCTCACTCACAAACCTGCGATCGCACGTCCAGGTGTTCTCGGTCTACGCCACCGACTTCTCGGACATCTGGCCCTACTTCACCGACCCGCGCGCCACGCAGACGGTGCTGTATGACGACCGCTACCAACGCGTGTATCCGATCGAGTATTTTCTGGCGCACGCCTTCTGGAACATTGCGCTCGCGCCCGGGTACTACGACGGGGACTCTCGCAGCGCTGTCTTCTATGATCCGGGACACCGTCCCCCTGCCTCGGGAACACCTTATTACTACTACTCATGCACGTTTTTCGCCGCGCCCGCGTACTGGAAGCCCGAGACCAGAACCGGGCCGCAGCAGTGGTCGCCGACGAAGGTCCATCAGGTGACGTTCCCTTCTCAGAAGGGACTCTTCCTTGCGCCCTTCGCGCGACCGGACCCGGACAACCCGGAAACCGCGGACATCTGGGCCGATCCGCGGGGCGTTGGCTTCTGCGATGGGAGTTCACGCCTGGTGCCGAGCCGGGATTTCCAGGCGGTCTACCCGACCGGCGACGGCTTGTGGCCCGGGTGTTTTCACGGCTCGGG
>CAYMWG010000494.1:0-1784 GCA_964393765.1 uncultured Phycisphaeraceae bacterium | reverse complement strand
CCACCCACAGAACCCGAGTGTGGCGGGAGGGAGCCCGGCCGAGTACACTTTCTCAGAGTCCCGCTCGTATCGAAAAGGAGCCCACCATGCGTCATCACTTCAGCGTCGCCTGGCTTATCCGTATCTCGGTAGCCGCCACTGTCATGCTCGTGGTGATGCCGCAGCAGGCATTCGCTCAGAAGGATCTGCTGCACTGCTCTAAATGCGGCCAACACATATGCCGTTGTACACAGAGCGATGGCGTGCACCGTCTCCCTACGAAGTGCGGGAAGTGCGGCATGCTTCGCGGCGGTAGCGCGAAGGTCGAGTGCTCCTGCATGATGGAAGAGCGCTCCCGCCGCGAAGCAGATGAGCGTGACCGGCAACGAAAGCTTGAAGAAGCCAGGGACAACGCACGCCGCGAGGCACAGCGCAAGCGTGAAGACGCTGAACAGCAGCAGCGGGACGCTGAACAGCAGCAGCGGTTGGTCAACGTGCAACGCGAGTCAGAGCGGAAACGGGCTGAGCAAAAAATCGAAGGACAGCGGAGGCAAGATCTCAGCGACGACGTTTCGCGCAAGATCAAGACACGCGAAGACCAGATTTCCGAGATGCTCCGCAACGCCAAGAGTGCCGAGCATGCCGACTCGATCGCCGCCAAGTTGAACGCCGACGCGGAGGCCTTGCATGAAGCGGCCTGGGCCGCGAAGGACCCGCACACCGCTGACGAACTCCGCCGCGCCGCCAGAGCCACGGAGTCGGCCGCCTCTGATGCCGAAAGCAAAGCGTCAAGCTTGAAGCATGAAGCCTGGATGGCCGAGAGGGACGCGAAGTACCAAGCCGCCAGGGATGCCGATCGCGCCGTCGGTCAACTCCGCGGCATGAACGACCGGATCAACGACGCCAACGACGCTTCGGGCAAGATCTACGGCGCCGTCCGCTCGGCGGCCGAAGAAGCTGCGACACTCGGCGACGACTACGAGCCGATTCCCAGCCGGCGCACGCCCGCATCGCCACGAATCTACACACACAACGATGAGAGCGGGCTCTACAGCCCGCAGCGACGCCCCGCGCCATCGCAACCCACCCGTTGGCCCGACTCGCTCCCGCCCGTGCCCAGGCTCAAGTCCGCTTCCCAGATCGCCTCCGACATCGCCGGCCACGTCCTGCCCGACCCGTCCAACCCCGCCCACGTCTTCGGCGGGATCGATCCGATCGGCAAAGCCCTTGACCATATGGAGACGATCTACGGCAGTGGAGCCTCAGGCGTCGTCCAGAAGGGCATGCTCCCGGTCTTCGACAAGATCAACACGGGCATCGATGGCTACCTGAAGCAGGCGGGCACCCTCGATATGAACCCCGCGCCATCCGCCGCCGGCACGGGTGCCCCCCCGATCCCCTCGACCTCCAGCGGCTCCACATGGTCCAACCCCGGCAAGCTCGATGACATCTTTGGTCCCGCCACGTCAAAGCCCAGTCGGACCAAGCCCTCTGGCGGGCCTGGCGGGCTGGATTCTGTGCTGCAAGACTATGTGCTTGAACCCGGCCGCGGGTGGGTGCCGCGGACTCCGCAGAAGCAGACCGAGGGGAAGAGCGGTTCAACGAGCCAGCCGACAACGCCGCCGAAGCAGTTCAGACGAATCGACGACCTGCTCGGGCGTTAAGAACGAAGCCCGCGGCCCACGCTGATTTACACGGAATGGGTCGCGTATCCGGTGCCAGACTGTGCGGACGGCGGCTTGTGGCCGGGCTTTGGATGAGATGATCTTCAACCGTCGTCATCAGTTGGTTCGTCCATCAAGGCC
>CAYMWG010000493.1:0-1790 GCA_964393765.1 uncultured Phycisphaeraceae bacterium | reverse complement strand
GGCGATCCACCGGCCGTCTTCTTCCTGTTCAATCTCGACGGTGTACATGTTTCGATGATAGGGGCAAACCCGCCCGTACACTTCCATGTGCCGATGGACTTCGCGTGAACGGAAACGACCATGCCCGACCGCCTCCAAGTCTCCAAGACCTACAAACTCTTCATCGATGGCAAGTTCCCGCGTTCCGAGAGCGGACGCACGATCGCCGTTGCCGATTCCCGCGGCGGCATCGCAGCCCACATCTGCCACGCATCGCGCAAGGACCTGCGCGATGCCGTGACCGCCGCGCGAAAGGCGTTGCCCGGCTGGCGCAACGCCACAGCCTATCTCCGCGGCCAGATTCTCTATCGGATGGCGGAGATGATGGAGGGCAAGCGCGATGAACTCGCGGCGGCTCTGCTGCTTGGCGGCGGGCGACCGTCCGAGCGACCAGCGCTTGCCAAGGGCTCGAACGCAAGACTCACACGACCGTCGGCTGCCGCCGCGCAGCGCGAGGTTGAAGCCTCCATTGATCGCCTCGTCGCCTACGCGGGATGGGCCGACAAGTACGCCCAGGTGCTCGGCTGCAACAACGCTGTGGCCGGCCCTTACTACAACTTCACGGTGCCTGAGCCCACGGGCGTGGTTGCGGTTGTCGCCCCAGACTCACCGGGTCTGCTCGGCTTGGTCTCTCTCATCGCTCCCGCGCTGTGTGCGGGCAACGCCGTGGTCGCGCTGGCGGGAGAGTCCCACCCGATCGCCGCGGCGGTCCTCGCCGAGGTCTTCGCCACCAGCGACCTCCCGGGCGGTGTGCTCAACCTGCTCACGGGCACGCGCGATGAGTTGGTCCCCATCATCGCGGGCCATCGCGATATCGACGCGGTCCTCGGCGCGGGCGTCTCGCCGGATCAGGCGCGCACGCTGCGCGAGGGCGCGGCGGAGAACGTCAAGCGCGTGAAGATCATCGAGATTGCCGTGGCCCCGGCCAGGAACGCGCCGGGAAAAACTTCTCGCAAGGGTGCGGGGGCATCCGGCATCGACTGGTACAGCGCGAATGCGTGCGAATCGCCGTGGTGGATCGAGTCCGTCGTCGAGATGAAGACGATCTGGCACCCCAGCGCGGCGTGACGTGGCATCGAGTTTGGGGGGCGCTCGATGATGGCGTGCAGCGGCATGGTCAATCCCAAAAACAAAGGCTCCGAATCCTCGGCCCGGTCCGTTGGGCGGGAGATTCGGAGCCAGTGAGAAGAGGGTTCGTGCCGCGGCTTCAGGCTTTCCATCCGCCGCGTTTGTGTTCCACTGACTGATACGTCCACGCACGCCTGCCGGATGCAGTTCGCTCTGCCAAGTCGCGTTCTCGGGCTGTGCGAGCGTGGGGGCGGCCCGGTTATCCGGCCCGTGCCCCCACGAGTTGCAGCAGCATCTGTGCATGGCGCGCTGTTGCGCCCTGATTTACGCGGACGCACCGTCGCCCCGCTTCGCCCATCGCCGCGCGGCGCGCGGGGTCGGCGAGTAGTTCGCTGAGCAGGCGACCGAGTTGTCCGGCCTCCACGACCTCGATCGCCCCCGCGACTCGGAACGCCTCGACGATCGACTCAAAGTCCGAGTGACGCGGCCCGATCACCGTCGCCTTTCCCAACGCGATAGGCTCGATCGGGTCGGACCCGTGCAGGTCGCCGAACGATCGTCCGATGACGGCGATGTCCGCCAAGGCGTACGCGCAGCGGAGTTCGCCGATGGTGTCGAGCAGGAAGCGGTCAGCGTGGCCGGACTGCGCCGCTTCGCACGCCACGTCTTCGGCTGCACCAGAG
>CAYMWG010000492.1:0-1801 GCA_964393765.1 uncultured Phycisphaeraceae bacterium | reverse complement strand
GAGGAGACCTTCTTGGACATGCTCTTGAGTTCTTCGACGATCGCGGCCACGGCCATGTCGATGCCGCGCTTCACCTGGTTGGCGTTGGCGCCGGCGGTGATGTTCTTCAGGCCCTCGGTGAAGATGGCCTCGGCGTAGATGGTCGCCGTGGTGGTGCCGTCGCCCGCGTCCTTGGAGGCCTTGGTGGCGACCTCCTTAATCATCTGCGCGCCCATGTTCTCGTAGGGGTCGTCGAGTTCGATCTCCTTGGCAACGGTGACGCCGTCCTTGGTGACCAGGGGCGAGCCGAACGACTTCTCGAGGACGACGACGCGGCCCGAGGGGCCGAGCGTGACCTTGACAGCGCGGGCGAGTTTCTGCACGCCGCGGAGGATCCGCTCGCGTGCGTCGGTTTCAAAGGCAATCTGCTTGGCGGCCATTAGGGGGTTCCTTTGGGGAAAGGCACTAGGCACTGGGCACTAGGCACTGGTGAAAAATCGGTTGTGCGGCGGGGCCTGCCGCGATCTGGTCTCTGATTCGCACTGGTGCCCGATGCCTAGTGCCTGATGCCTCTCATCCGATCCTGATCCAATCCACGTTGCACGAGTTGATGATGAAGACCGAGATGCCGTCGGTCAGTTTGACGAGGTGGTCGGGCTCATCGGGGATGAGCATCGCGTTGTGGACCACGCACTTCTCCGCGTGGATGAAGTAGATGACGGCATCGCGCTTGCCGTTGAGTTCTTTGAGGGCCTGGCGGAGTTGGTCGGGTGTCATGGGGAAAGGGCCAGATGGCAAATGGCCACATGGCCAGATGAAGAAGAGGCTCTTGGAGGTTTGGGAGAATCAATCGACGATGGCGAGAACTTCCTCTTCGCTCATCACCAGCAACTTCTCCTCGGCCGATCCGACCGCGCCGAGTTTGATCTCGGTGCCGGCATACGACGAGAAGATCACGCGGTCGCCCTTCTTGACCGTCAGCGGCACCAGCGCGCCGGTATCGGTGTTCACGGTGCCCGTGCCGACAGCCACGACGACACCCGTCTTGGGAGTGTCCTTGGCCTTCTCGGGCAGGAAGATGCCGGACTTGGTGCGGTCCTCGGCCTCATCGCGCCGGACAAGGATCTTGTCGTGCAGGGGCCGGATCTTCGTCGCGGCGGTCGGTGCGGTCGCGGTCTTTGCCATGTGCAAGGTCTCCTCAATATCTGTGAACAGTGAGTGGTGAATCGTGATGGCCGGTCTAATCGTTGACGCGACCGGGAACTCTCAACTTCAGAATCTCAATCTGATCTCTCTCAAATCCGCATTCCAAAATCGGCAATCCAAAATTCTTCACCCCCCCGGCCAGCGCCCCTGATAGAACCTCGCCATGCAGCGCTGCAGCACCTTGAGCATCAACTCGAGGTCCGCCGCAGCGCGATCCACCACCGCGAATGCATCGCAGCGAAGGGCCGCGGACATGTGCCGGCTATGGTCGCGCGCGGTCCTTGGCTGCTGAACCACCACGGTCGGCGGTGGCGATTCCAGGCGGCGCAAAAGTTCCAGAATCCGCGGCCCCGCCTCCTCGCCCGGAGAGTCGGCCGCGGCCCGGAGCGTCCCATCCAGCGGCAAGCCGAAGTCCACGACCGCGATATGCACGGCGTTGGTCCGGATCGCTCGTTCGGCCTCGCGCACGGTCCGGACACGAAGCGAGTGGACACCCATGGGCTCAAGCAGAGGCGGGAGACGATCGGCCCAGGATTCGTTCTGCCACCCACCCCACGACAGCAGCAAGTTCAGGCGGTTCGAGCCATCGGTCTCGGGGACGTGATGAGTCGGATGC
>CAYMWG010000491.1:0-1812 GCA_964393765.1 uncultured Phycisphaeraceae bacterium | reverse complement strand
TCGCGAGCGAGGCCAGCAGCCCAATCGTCCCACAGGCCACAAGCGTGGCCCGCACGACATTACAGGAACGCGTTCTCATGCATACACCTCTTCTTCTTCTCGACACACGGACGACATACACCGAGGCCAAAGCAGGATTCCGAACGGAACCCGCACCGCAACGCGCGGAGCCTAAGGGAGTTCTAATCTAAACGAGAACCTGGGCAACTGCAACCAAAAAGCCGTGCCAGACGAACCAATCGCCCCGGACCGCGGAAAACTCACGGCTCTTTGGTGGTCATCGGCGGCGGGGGGGGGGGTGATTGATCGGGTTTGGCCAACAAGGTCTGTGAAATCGCGGCTTTCATCGACCGCGCAGTCTTGACCCGTCCCATCATGCGCTTGTTCGGGAGCGCATTGGGGACGATCCCCCCCGGGAACCGGGCAGTATCCACGACCACAACCTCTGTCTTGGACGCGGGCTGCGCAACTTCCGGCACGCTGGCCGCGAAGCGGTTGAACTGCTTGGCGGTTTGGAGGCGTGATTCATCCTGCTGGCGGGCCAAACTGACACCCTGCGGGATGGGTCCGGGCTTGAAGTCCGGGTACTCGAGTTTGGGGATCTCGGTGTTGATGAACCGCTCGATGGTCGTGAGAAGTTCCCCCTGTTCCGGGGTAACAAGCGACCACGCCACACCGTCCTTGCCGGCGCGGGCGGTTCGCCCGATGCGGTGGACGTAGATCTCCGGGTCCTCGGGCAGGTCGTAGTTGATGACGTGGGTGATGCCATCGACATCGAGGCCGCGAGAGGCAAGGTCCGAGGCGATGAGCACCGACAGTTCGCCGGAGCGGAGTTGGTCGATGACCTTGTTCCGCTTGGCCTGGTACATGTCGCCGTGGATGGCATGGGCCAGGATTCCCTTGCGGGACAGGTAGATGACGACCTCATCGACCGTCCGCTTCATTCGGCAGAAGGCGAGGGTGAGCGCGGGCTCCTCGTGAGTGAGAAGGTGGGCCAGCAGCGCCCGCTTGTCCCAGGGCTGCACGCCGAGGTAGAACTGCTTGACCATCGAGACGGTGAGCGAGCCTTCCGCGGCAACAATTTTTTCCGCGTTGCGAGCGTGCGTGCGTGCCAGCGCCTCGATTTCCGAAGAGATCGTCGCCGAGACAAAGATGGTCTGGCGCTCCGCGGGGCACATCTTGAGGATGCGCTTGATGTCGTCGCGGAAGCCGATATCCAGCATCCGGTCAACCTCGTCGAGCACGGCCATTTTGATGTTGCCGTAATGGAGGTAGCCGCGCTCGACCATGTCCATCACGCGCCCGGGCGTGGCGACGATGATCTCCGGGCCGCGGGACAGGTACTTGGCCTGCGTCGAGATGTTCTGCCCGCCGTAGACCGGCAGGATGGACAGGTCGGAATATCGCCCGAGTTCGGCGAGGTCCGCGGCGACCTGGAGGGCCAACTCTCGCGTCGGCACGAGGACAATCGCCTGGAAGGGTGTGCCCTTGGTGATGCGTGAGAGCATGGGCAGGCCGAACGCAGCGGTCTTTCCGGTGCCGGTCTTGGCCTGGCCCAGGACGTCCCGCCCGCTGAGGATCAGCGGGATGATGCGTGCCTGGATGTAGGTCGGGAAGAAGTATCCGGCCTCGGTGATGCCGCGGAGGACGTCTTCGCGCAAACCAAGGTCGGCGAACTGCTTGGAGCGGTCGAATATCTCGTCCTGACCCTCCTTGGGCGGCGGCGGCGGGGCGGCTGCACCTGGTTCTGCACGAACTTGACCGACTCGCGGGGGTGAGCGAACTGGACGGTCGGCTGGGGCTGCACATGCC
>CAYMWG010000490.1:0-1812 GCA_964393765.1 uncultured Phycisphaeraceae bacterium | reverse complement strand
CCTTGATGCGCTTCTTGATCTCGCGGGTCTTGCCCATAGGGGCGGGAGTGTAGGCCCGGACCGTCGAAAGGTGGACAGGCTATGGCCCGCTGTTCCCCGTTTGTCAGGCCTCTAATGCAACCTCGGGTCGGCCCCCCCGATCGCCGAGAAAGTCCCGCAGGATGATCGCCGCGGCGAGGGCATCGCGGCGTTGCTTCTTCTGCTTATGCGTCATGCCGGACTGGGCCATCGACCAGTCGGCATCGACGGAGGTGAGGCGTTCGTCCTGGAAGTGGATGACCAGCCCGGTGCGATCGGCCAGACGCGCGGCCAGTGCGCGGACGATCCGGGCACGCGGCCCCTCGGTCCCATCCATGTTCAGCGGCAGGCCGACGACCAGTTCCGCGTGCGCGTGCGGGCCAAACTGCTCGGCGATGGAGCGGGCGATCGCGTCGAGCCAGGCCTCGCCGGCACGTTCGGCGGTCGGCACCTCAACAACATCCAGCGGCGAGACGATCCGCGTCTCATCGTCCCCGACGGCCAGGCCCGTCCGCTTGTCGCCGATGTCGATGGCCAGGTACCGCACGCTGAAAGGATACGGACTCCGCTGATCACGCTGCGCTCGCGGCCTCCCCGCACTCCGGGCATCTCTCCGACGTCAGCCCGCGCAGGTCATAGCGGCACCCGCGGCAGTGCCCCGGCGGCACATATCGCCGGCGGAGCGCCAGCAGCACGAGCGCGGGCACGGTCGCCAGTGCCGCCGCGAACCACAGTCTGATGCCGATCACCGGCCCCGGGGCATACCAGTCCCAGCGCCACAGGCCCGGGAACATGGCGTCCACCGTCGCCCATGCAAGGCCCCAACTGTTGAGATCGGAGTTGGGAGATTGGAAGGATGCTGTGTAGACGGTGTTGCTGTGCAGGGCGACAAGGCCGCGCCCGAACATGCAGTGCGTCTCATCGCGCTCGACGGTCATCGCCGTCATCGCACCCGGCGCAAGGAGCGCGGCGGGGTTCCGCGGGCGCTCGGGGCCGGCGGTGAACGTGCTCCACTCCACGAAGTACGAGAGCGCGCACAACGCCCACATCGCGCCCGAGAGAAGGATGCAGAGCACCAGCGCGATCGTGCCGGGCCGCCGCCGCGGCACGACTATCGATGGCCCGGTCCTTCCGGTCATCTCATCCCCTCCTCCACCATCGCGTGCAGTTTCTTGAGTTGCTCGGCCTTGTCCCGCGGCATCACCAGCGTCGCGTCCCTCGTGTGGACCACGATCAAGTCCTTTACCCCCAGCACCGCCACCGTGTGCGACGGGTCGTCGCCGACGATCAGGTTGTTTGACGAGTCCACCATCACCGCGCGTCCCTCGCCGCCGATGCGGTTCCCCTCGCCATCGGCCTCGAGCGTTTCGCCATAACTCGGCCACGACCCCACATCCAGCCAGTCCACATCCGTCAGCACCGTACACACCGACACCTGCGAGTCGCGCGAGGCCGGCTCCATCACCGCGTAATCCACGCTGATCCGCGGCAGGGTCGGGTAGACCGCGTCGATCACCTCGCGCTGTCGCTGCGTGCCCCACGCCTCCTGGATCTTCACCAGCCCCTCGTGGCTCTCGGGCTTGAAGCGCCGCAGGCAGTCCATGAACGTCGCGGCGTGGAAAACGAACATCCCCGAGTTCCACGCAAAGTGCCCCGACTCGAAGTACGCCTGCGCCCGCGGCCCATCGGGCTTCTCGACAAAGCGGGTGACGCGGAACGCCAGCCCCTTGCCCATCGGCTTCTTCTTGTCGTCCGTCACACCGTTGATCGCTGCGCCGCGTTCGACATAGCCGA
>CAYMWG010000489.1:0-1836 GCA_964393765.1 uncultured Phycisphaeraceae bacterium | reverse complement strand
CCCCCATACCCCTTCCCCCAGGCAGCCTACCGCGCACAGGCCCCTCATTGCAAGCACCAACGCACGGGTACGGTCGGCCCCCGTTCACCTACTCTTGGACCCATGGCCCCCCTCCCGACGCCCTTAGCAACTGCCTCCGACCCTGTTGTCACGCGCTTTGCGCCCTCGCCCACCGGGCACCTGCACATCGGCGGGGCCCGTACGGCCATGTTCTGCTGGGCGTTCGCCAAGCGGAGCGGCGGCAGGTTCATGATCCGTATCGAGGACACCGACCAGGCCCGCAGCAGCGACGAGTCCGCCCGCGGCATCCTTGAGGACCTCGCGTGGCTGGGGATCGAGTGGGACGATGGGCCTGCGTTGCCGCTGGCCGACGGGCGGACCGTCGGCTCGGCCTCGCGCCCCGTCGGGCCATACTTCCAGGCCCAGCGCGTGCCGATCTACCACGCCTACATCGAGGCGTTGGTCAAGTCAGGGCGTGCGTACCCCGCGTTCGAGAACATGGCGGATCTGGAGGCCAAGCGCAAGGCCGCGGTCGCCGCGAAACAGACGTACCGATTTGAGCGCCCCGCGGATGTGAAGCCGGGGGAGTTCAACGCCGCGCGCTGGGAGCGGGCACAGAAGGGCGAGCCGCATGTCGTGCGGTTCCTCGCGCTGCACGAGGAGGTCGTGGTCCCCGACCAGGTGCTCGGCGATGTGCGGATCGCGCCGGGTGAACTGGACGATTTCGTGATCCTCAAGGCCGACCGCTTCCCCACCTACCACTTCGCGGTGGTGATCGACGACGAGTTGATGGGGGTGACACATGTGCTGCGTGCGCAGGAACACCTGGCGAACACGCCGCGACATGTGGCGATGCAGAAGGCGCTCAGGCGGCTCGACAATGGTCAGCCGTTCCGCACGCCGATCTACGCGCACATGCCGCTGATCTTCAACGCCGATGGCACGAAGATGAGCAAGCGCGACAAGGCCAAGTTCGCGAGAGCTGCAGCAAAGCGATTCATGCAGGTGTTCTCGGAGGCGGAGTTGCTTGAGCGAGCGGTGAGAGTATGGAAAACAGTCAATCACGATGACATTTCTCGCATTATGGAACTGCCCGGAGAACAGGCAACGACACTGCGTGATTTTCTGGACGGCAAATCCGACTCGCTCATCCTTGCAGAAGTTATTAGCCGTGCCTTAGAAGTTCCCCTCCCCGAGATCGAGGTCGCCGACTTCCGCGCGGCGGGCTATCTGCCCGAGGCGATCTGCAACTACCTCGCGCTCCTCGGCTGGAACCCCGGCATGAAGTCCGCGGACGGTAAGGACCTCGAGAAGTTCGACAACACCTTCCTCGCGCAGCACTTCGCCATCGACCGCATCGGCAAGACCAACAGCAAGTTCGACCGCAACAAACTCATGTCCTTCAACGCGGATGCCATCGGCGCGCTGACCGATGGTGCGTTCGTGGACCGCTGGCTCGCATGGATGCAGGAGTTCGAGCCTTCCGCCCACGCGCGCCTTGGCGCAATCCCGCGCGACCGGCTCGCCATCCTCGCATCCGCCATCAAGCCACGCGCTAGGACACTGCGCGATGGCCTGAAATCCGCGGCGTTCATGCTCCGCGAGGAGGATGCGACCGACTTCGACCCCAAGTCGGTCGAGAAGCACATGCTCGCGGATGACCGCCGCGGCATCACGCTCCTGCGCGAGTTCCGCGCGTCGCTCAACGCGATGCTCGACTTCACGCCAGCGGGCCTGAGCGCGCACATCGACGCCTTTGCGCAGGCGCACGACCTTGCCAACCCCGGCCCGATCGCCCAGCCCCTGCGCATCGCGCTGACCGGCGCGGCGGTCAGC
>CAYMWG010000488.1:0-1840 GCA_964393765.1 uncultured Phycisphaeraceae bacterium | reverse complement strand
CCGTCGCTGGCGCTCCGGGCTCTGAAGTATCGAAGGCGCGAGCGGCGCAAATCCGTCGCTGGTGCTCCAGGCTCTCATGTTTCGAAGGCTTGAACGTGATTGATGCCGAGTGGGTCCAGCGCCTTTCGACGTGGTTTGTCGGCAACGCCCGCTCGCTGCCGTGGCGCGGGACAGTTGGCCAGCCACGCGACCCCTACGGGGCGCTGGTGTCGGAGGCGATGCTCCAGCAGACGCAGGTCTCACGCGTCGTCGAACGCTTTCTAAAGTTCATGGCACGCTTCCCTACGGTGCATTCGCTCGCCGCGGCGGAAGTCGGCGAAGTGCTGGCATTGTGGTCGGGGATGGGCTACTACCGCCGGGCACGGAGCCTGCACGCCGCCGCGAGAATGGTCGTTGAGCGGTTCGGCGGCGTTGTGCCGCGAGAGGTTGCATCGCTGCGGGAGTTGCCCGGTGTGGGCCGCTACACCGCCGGGGCGATCGCGTCGATAGCGCTGGGCGAGCCGGCGCCCATCGTGGACGGCAACGTAGCTCGCGTGCTGCTCCGGGTCTATGGGCGCGCTGTGCGCCCCGACGACCGGGCGACGCAGCCGTGGCTCTGGGAGCGCGCGACGGAGATCGCCGGAGCCGGCGCACAGAACGGCCCCATGGGCGCGGCGGTCGGCAACGAGGCATTGATGGAACTGGGGGCGACGGTGTGTCTGCCGCTCCCGGCAACCCCCCGCTGCGGCGACTGTCCGCTCGCATCGGTCTGCATCGCACGCCGTGCGGGCAAGCAGATGCAGATCCCGCTGCCCAAGGCGGCGACTGTGCGCAAGCCGGTCTACTGCGCATCGGTGGTCATGCATGGCAAGCGCGGGAGCGTCCTGCTTGAACGCCGCGCCGACACTGGCATGTGGGCGGGGATGTGGCAGGCCCCCACCATCGAGCGCGAGGACCGGTTCCCCACGCGCGCGGAACTCGCGAGGGCTGTCGGGCTACGCGCGGCGGACCTTGCGCCCCGCGGCATATTCACGCACGCGACCACACACCGCAGCATCGAATGCGCCGTCTTCGCGACGGTCGGCACAATGCCCCTGCGCCCCTTGCGCGGGGAATGGGTCAGCCCTGCTTCCATCGCTGAACGCGGGGTGTCGAGCGCCCAGCAGCGCGTGCTGCGACTCGGCTCGGGTCCTATCGCCACGGCCGTCAGCGACCGTCCGGGGCGAAGGGGACAGGGGGAACGCCCTGTGCCGCCAGCCGCTCGTTCAACTCCGAAGCCGACATCGCCTCGACGTGCCCGTCCATGAAGAGGACGTTCACCAGGCCGCGGACGAGTTGCGGGTTCTCGTAAACCACCACGACCTGCATCGGGCTCGCGTGCTGAGTGAGCGGCTTGGTCGGGGGGAGATAGAAGTACGATGTAGCAGTCTGGCCATCGATGTGCGGCGTGACGAGCATCTCCGGGCCGACCATGCCCGAGGCCACGAGCCGGTCCAAGCCGTCGGGGGACTCGGGGTACCAGTCCTGGTTGTCGGAGGCGTACTGCATCAGGGCCTCGCCGACCATGCGGACCTGCACGCTGCTTTTGATCTGCCGCGCGCTCTGGCTCGCCCTGCCGAGGGCGGGGAGCATGATGCCCGCCATCACACCGGCGCAGTTGAAGACGGTGCCGACGATCGCGAGGATGAGCGCGGCGATCACGAGGCCCTTGCCGCGGCCCGGGAGCGCCGGCTTCACCAGTGCGATGATCGCCAGGATGATCGCGACGACCCCCACCAGCGGGACGATGAAGCCCAGCACCGCGCACACGAGCGCGCCGATGGCGAGGCCGTTTCCGCCCGCGGCGGGCTGAGGGGAAGGA
>CAYMWG010000487.1:0-1843 GCA_964393765.1 uncultured Phycisphaeraceae bacterium | reverse complement strand
AGAAGGCCATCTACAACATCAAGTGGGGCGTGACCTGGCGGGATGTGTGAGGCTCCGTAGCGCATGGCTTGACTTGGCACCCTAACGGCAGGATATTGTTCGGTATTCATGGAAGGTACTCCATGTCCGCGGGCTCATCGATCGAATGGACGGACGCCACTTGGAACCCCGTTGCTGGCTGCACGCCCGTCTCGCCGGGATGCCTGAACTGCTATGCGGCGAGAATGGCGCTACGCCTGGAGCGGATGGGCGGCGACGTTGCTCGAAAATACGAAGGCACGGCCAAACGCGCCCGTGATGGCCGGCCCGTCTTCGCTGGCCGCATCAACCTCGACTACGAGGCTCTCGAAGTGCCGCGGCAGTGGCGAAAGGGCAAACGCATTTTCGTGAACTCCATGAGCGACCTGTTCCACGAGAACGTCCCGGAAGACTTCATCCATGAGGTATTCGACGTGATGAGCGACTGCCCCCGGCACCAGTTTCAGATTCTCACGAAGCGTCCCGAGCGGGCAGCGGCGATCGCGCCGGGCCTGCGTTGGCCCACCAACGTGTGGATGGGCACGAGCGTCGAGAACGCGCTCTACGCGCACCGAGCCAAGACGCTCGCGAGTATTCCCGCGCGCGTTCGATTTCTCTCGGTGGAGCCGCTGCTGGGCCGCATCAAAAAACTGCCGCTCGAAGGCATCCACTGGGTGATCGTCGGCGGCGAGTCCGGGCCCGGTTCGCGACCAATGGAGAAAGACTGGGTCACCGAGATTCGGGACCAGTGCGCGGGCGCTGGCGCAGCGTTCTTCTTCAAGCAGTGGGGCGGCGTGCGCAAGTGTGAGACCGGGCGAGAACTCGAGGGACGGACGTGGGATGGGATGCCCGAGGAGGAAGCACCCGATGGCAGGGAAAGATCGCTGGCCCGAACTTCTTGAACTGGTCGCCAAGGACGACGGACTGCCAACCCGTCCATGCGGCGCTTGGACCGAGCAAAAACTCCACATCTGGCACAGGTACCTTGAAATTACCACCTCCGCGATGGTGGGCAAGTCCGCCTGGGAGGGGCTTGTCTACATCGATCTGTTCTGTGGACCGGCAGTATGCCAGGTGCGGGAGAGCGGGAAGAGGCTGCCCGGTTCGCCGCTGATTGCGGCCCACGCGGCAAAGCCCTTTCGAAAACTGATTCTCTCAGATATTGATGAGTCGTGCGTCGCGGCTTGCCGCAGCAGGCTGGAGTCATCGCCCGCGAAAGGGCGGTTCGAACTCCTCACGGGCGATTGCAACGCCATCGCAGAGGCCATCGCCGACAAGATTCCGCGGGGTGCCTTGTCGTTGGCGTTCATCGATCCAGAATCCCTCGATGTTCACTTCTCCACGCTCCAGACGATCGCGAAGGACCGCGCCGTTGATTTCCTCCTCTTGTTTGCCGACGCGACAGACCTCGTCCGCAACGTGGAGTTGTATGAAAAGGAAGGTTCCAAACTTGATGCGATGCTCGGTCCAGGCTCAGGCTGGCGGGAAGACTGGGCAGCCCTCAAGAACCGTTCAGGCATGAATGTCCGAGAGTTGTTTCCCAAGATTTATGAACGCCAGATTCGGCGTCATCTCCAATATGTCGGCCTCAGGCGCGAAGTTGTCAGCGGACCTCATGGGCCGCTCTATAGCCTGCTCTATGCGTCAAAGCATGAACGAGGGCTGGAGTTCTGGGACAAGATCGCGAAGAAAGAGTTGGGCGGCCAGACACGAATGTTCTGATCACCGCCCCATATCCATCAGATCTCCACCACCTGCATGTCCGGCTCCCGCTGCACGCTCACGATCGGCGCCGCCACGCCCGCAAACGCCTCCAGCCCCGCGA
>CAYMWG010000486.1:0-1848 GCA_964393765.1 uncultured Phycisphaeraceae bacterium | reverse complement strand
TTCCCCGGTGCACTGGCGTTCTTCCTGTTTGACTTGGGTCTGATGGCCGCGCGACGGGGACGGGAGGTTCTTCGAGCGCCCCGGCTGTTGCTGGCGTTTGCGATCGTCGCACCCCTCGTCAACGCCGCACTTGCGATCGCGGCCTCGAAGCAACTTGGGATTGGCGAAGGCGACGCGGTCCTGCTCGCCGTGCTTGCCGCATCGGCGTCCTATATTGCGGCACCCGCCGCGCTTCGGCTAGCGATCCCCAAGGCCGACCCGGCGCTCTACATCTCCCTCTCTCTGGGGGTGACGTTCCCGTTCAACATTATCTTGGGAATCCCCTTGTACTCCGCGGTGGTGCGCTGGTGGTGGTAATCCCCGCGCACCGGCCATGCGCCACGGGCGACGCCAGGCCCGCAAACGATCCCATCTCAAAGATAAAGGAATCTCCCCGCAACTGTTGAGTAAGAGAGCATCGCGCTGACCGAGGGAGCAACATGAATATCCGTAAGCTCGTCGACTCCGTACCCTTCAATAACTTCGTCATTGCCGTCATCCTGGTTAACGCCGTGCTCATCGGCCTGAGCACCTACCTGACCGATGCGACATCGCTCCGCGCTATCGGCGTGATTGAGACGATCTGCATCGGCATCTTCGTCGTGGAGATCGTTCTTCGTTTTCTGGCTCGCGAGTCGATGGCGACCTTCTTCCGCAACGGTTGGAACATCTTCGACCTGCTGATCATTGTCGCGGCGCTCGTTCCCGCGTCAAACGGCGTCGGGCCCGTTCTCCGCATCCTCCGCGTGTTCCGGGTGTTGCGGTTGGTCAAGACCATCCCGGAACTGCGGCTCATCGTCGACGTGCTCCTGCGATCCGTCGCGAGCATGAAGTACGTGGCGCTCTTGGCGGTGATTCTCTTCTATGTCTACGCGGTCATCGGGGTGAAGCTGTTCGGGGGCGACGGCCACCCCATGCGACCCTACTTCACCAGCATCCATGAGGCGTGCTTCACGCTCTTCCGCATCCTCACCGGCGATGACTGGACCCAGATGCGATACGAGCTTGCACAGGCTGGTCATCCGCTGGGGGCGTTCACGGCCTTCCAGGTGTCGTGGATTCTGGTGGCGACGTTCCTGCTCGTGAACCTCATCGTCGGCGCCGTCATCAACAACTACCAGAAGGTTCAGGACATCGAGCATCACCGCTTGCTCGCGCCGGACACCAGCGAGCGACGCGTGCGTGAACTTGTTCGAGAACTCGACGCAATTCTGAACTCTCGCGAGCACGCGCCGCCTTCGCCGACCGCCAGAGTCTCGCCGCGCACCACCGACACATGACACACACGCAATGTTGTCAACCGCATACGCACCGCCGAAAGTTCCGACCGCCGCGATACTGATGAACAGGCTTTTCGCCGCGAGGAAGTTGCATCATCCAAGCTCCACCCGCAGGGCAATGAGTACGAGCCATCGGCTCAATTCTCCTGATGCACTTCTCGATCCCGCTGCACTCGACCGAGACGCGGTCTCGCCACTTCTCGTCGCCCCTCCCCCCCCCATGCGAAGTGGGAGGTGGGGTCGGACCCGTCGGTGGTGCCGTTGCCCGTGGCGTCGTAATACCAGATGATCCTGGCTGGTTGTGCCCACGACCTTCACAATCGCTTGGGTAGCGGGGACTGAAACCTGCGGACTTCGCGGTGCAAAGGGGCTCCCCCCATCGCCCCCTCGCGACCCCCCAAAGGCGGATGCCGCGGAGACTGCGTGATGCTGTTGTGGCGCAGGTCCCGGCCACACCCGCACCGAGATCGGCCCCCCCCCAAGTCGATCTCGGTGGCACGCGGCGGGGTCATCTTGAGCCACCTGCCTC
>CAYMWG010000485.1:0-1854 GCA_964393765.1 uncultured Phycisphaeraceae bacterium | reverse complement strand
CAACAAGGGTGTGATCGCCCGCATCGTCCCCGAAGAGGACATGCCGTTCATGGAGGACGGCTCCTCGGTCGACGTCCTGCTCAACCCGCTGGGCGTGCCCAGCCGCATGAACGTCGGCCAGATCCTCGAGACGCACCTGGGCTGGGCGGCACACGTCCTGGGCTTCCAGGCGATCACCCCTGTGTTCGACGGCGCGACAGAGGACGAGGTTCACACTGCTGTCGAGGACGCCAACGCGCACGTCGCCAGCAAACTCGCCAACTACGAGAAGACCGGCACCTGGCCCCACCCGCGCGAGTTGCTCGCCCGCATGCCTCGCGGCGGGAAGATCCAACTCCACGATGGACGCACGGGCGAGCCCTTCACCCAGCGCACGACCGTCGGGTTCATGTACATCCTCAAACTCCACCACCTTGTGGACGACAAGATCCACGCCCGCGCAACGGGGCCATACTCGCTCATCACCCAACAGCCCCTTGGCGGCAAGGCCCGCACCGGCGGCCAGCGATTCGGCGAGATGGAAGTGTGGGCGCTCGAGGCGTACGGCGCGGCGTACATCCTGCAGGAACTCCTCACCGTCAAGTCCGACGATGTCGAGGGCCGGACCAAGATCTACGAGAGCATGGTCAAGGGTACCAACAAGTTGGAGGCGGGAATGCCCGTCGCGTTCGATGTGCTCTGCAACGAGATCAAGGGCCTGGGCATGAACATCACGCTCGAGAAGACCACGACCGACGGCGGCAGTTTGCTTTGACATGGTGACGACATGGTCGGATATCAGATTGGAGTTCGGCGCGGCGGCCCGGCTGCTTCGGGATGGCGGATTGCACCGCAGCTCGCTGGGCAGAGCGTACTACGCGGTTTTCGCGGAGGTTTCGCGGGCTCTGCTGGTGGCAAGGGTCACCATGCCGCACGGATGGGAGGGTCCAGCGCACGGGCGAATCGTTGACCTGATAGCGAGTCATCTGTCCAGATGGCTTACAGCGCCGGAAGTCGGTCGCCTTGTGTTTTTGGTAACGGAACTCTACCGATTGCGGCTCATCTCTGACTACTCGCCTACCCAGTCGGTGGAACCATTCGACAACAACGTGGGCCTCGCGTACATGGCCCAGTCACTCGCCTTGCTGGAAAGAGTTCAATGAATGGGCAGGCGGACAACCCCCTTTTCGCGAGGATTCAACGACTACTCGACGAAGCGGTGAAGCCCCCTGGGACGCTGCGGGTCGTACCGAGCGCGTCCCACGCCGAGGATGAATGGCTGTATGCCGTCGTAACGCACTCAGCGACCGGCATGGGTGTTGCCCAATACTCGAAGACACTGAGCGATATCGAGAAGAAACTCCGCGAGCAGGAACGAGTGAAGGTTCTGCTTGTCCCTGCCCTAAACGATCTGAGCGCCGCCTGACCTGCCGACCACAATCTCCCCTCGAGGAGCAATCACCGTGATGACCGAGAATGTGTACGACCGTATCAACGACTACAGCGCGGTGAAGATCACGCTGGCCTCGCCCAACGACATCCGCTCGTGGTCCTACGGCGAGGTGAAGAAGCCCGAGACCATCAACTACCGCACCTACCGCCCCGAGAAGGACGGTCTGTTCTGCGAGCGCATCTTCGGGCCCGAGCGCGACTACGAGTGCGCCTGCGGCAAGTACAAGGGCACGAAGTACAAGGGCATCATCTGCGACCGTTGCGGCGTGAAGGTGACACACTCCCGCGTCCGCCGCAAGCGCATGGGTCACATCAACCTCGCCGCGCCCATCGTCCACATCTGGTTCTTCAAGGCCATGCCCAGCCGGCTGGGCAACCTGCTGGCGATGAAGACCAGCGACCTCGAGAAGATCATCTACTTCC
>CAYMWG010000484.1:0-1868 GCA_964393765.1 uncultured Phycisphaeraceae bacterium | reverse complement strand
TGCCGCCGGCACCTGGGTCCTTCTGAATGTTGTCTTCTGCCAGGAGGATGTTGGAAGATTCGTCGTACGTCACATCCGTGTCGTACTGCTCCGTGCCGCTGGCGTTGGTGTTGAACCAGGAACTCGTCGTCACGCGGTTGAAGCGGTCGATGTTGGGTAGGTCATATTTTGTTCCGCGTCAATAGTGCGAGTTCCGCTTCAACCACCGCCGCCAGGACCTCTACCAAGTCCTGCTTACACTCTGTCGAAACACCCCGCTCAGCTAGTCATGACCCTCGATGGATTTGGGAGAGTTTTTCAACGGCCTGCTAGTCATGACCCTCGATGGATTTGGGAGAGTTTTTCAACGGCCTGCTAGTGCATCCAATCGACATCGTACGGATTGGCAGGAAGATACCCCCGAAATCTACCACTCGCGTCTACGTTCGAGCTCAATGCTCTCGTCTTTACGGGTGTTATTCGCCATATTACACTTCGAACATCACACCACACCCTCACCGATGCCAGACTATCGCTCCGAGATGGTCCAGATTCCGGTACCGAGGTCAATGCTTCATCCCATTTAAGTTTCGTGGGTTTGGCAGTATCGTCTAACTGAATTCGAATCGATGTGTAGGTTCCATCTGGGTACTGCGGAAATGGCTTGGCGGTCGGGTATCCCGTTTTCTTCAGTTCCTCGAAAACCGTCTTGATGGAATCGGCATCGCACTCGACCAAGACCAATTCCGATTCCAGTTGGTTGAGCCTCGATCGCATTAGGGCCTTGCCGTCTTTCCAAACTGCGAGGAGTAAACCGCCCCCCTTGGTGGCAGTCGACGACGCGGCCACCACGATGAAGGGAGCTTCGATTGACTTTGGTTGCCTGTCGATGATTCCCAAAGCATTAAGGCATACGAATATCACTGCGCATGCCGAATACCATGTTTGAGTTCGCATAAGCAATTTGTCTCCGACAGTACCCAGTCACCAACAATCGCTCGGCGCTGATCCGCCACAATGCTGTCGCATGTACGCGCAAATAAGATTGCGTCGAGAGATTAACTGTAGCACACATTGCTGATCACCTGCACACTGGGACATTCCACCGTTAATACAATCATATTCAATAAGAGATGCGGCGCATTCTTCACGGTGCGCAAACACCCCTTCTCGCCATTGTGGTCGACAGATTCTCCCCGGACACGTGGTTGCATCACAGTCAACATCGTCATGATGATCATCTTCGTGTCGTCGTATGCAATCTTGTATCACTGAGTAAGCTGTTCCTGTGGCAGGATAATTGAGGAGCGGACAGGACACCGTTCGTCCTTGGCAACAAATCACCATGCCGCCAGCGTTCCCCAAGCACCCCTGAGCACGGCCACAGCATTCATTGTCGGAAATTGGATCCGATGGTGCCTCGCCGCAGTCGCTTGGATTGCCGGGAGGCGGAGTCATTGTATCGAACGCACGCCGACAAGCGGCGGCACAAATGGTATCGGTCTCCCCATTCGAAAAGTGGCAACAAGCGAGGCAATCCTCTAACGTTGTTGCTCCAATTATGCAAAGATACGGTACAGCAGGAATGGGGTTGGGTGTGGGCTCCTGGGTGTGTCCGGTTTTGCACCTGCCGTTTGCGCAGCCACCATCGGGCACACTTTGACTAACACGGCCGGACGGATCTACGAAGTGCAGCGGTGAACTTCGAGCGTACCCAAACAAGGTGAAACGATCCACATACCCCGCCGGGTCCCTTCTCGTCCACCTGCCCAGCCCGAAGTGCAGGACGCGGTTGCGAACATGCGCGAGTTCGGGCACCCCCCCGTCCCCGTCGTGCTCGTACCCCGCGTAGCCCTTGCGGTTGCCGATGTCGGGGGCCGAGAGTTTCC
>CAYMWG010000483.1:0-1872 GCA_964393765.1 uncultured Phycisphaeraceae bacterium | reverse complement strand
CACCGCCACGCCAAACTCATGCTCAACGCCAGCCTCGATCCTGTGGCCGCGGCCATCGGCGGCACCATCGGCGATGTCTTCCGCGGCGAACGGAGTTTCCCAGCCTTCCTGAATCTGCTGGGCGAATCACTCCGCGTTGCCCGCGCGGCGGGCTGGAAACTCGCGCCGATCCAAGGCGTTCGACCCGATGTGCTGCACGCGATCTTCCGGACTCCGGGCATCGGCGCGATCGCCGCGCGTTCGGCCGCCAGGCAGGCCGCGACGGTATCGAGCACGCTCGGGCGAGAAGTGCTTCGCGGCGAACTCGGTGAGGCTGACCACCTCTGCGGCGCGATCATCCGGCAGGGCGCGCGGCTGGGCGTGCCCACCCCCGCTCACTCGCGTGCGATGGAAGTTCTACGGAAAGTCGTCAGCGAGGGTCCACTCCCGCAAGGCACAGGGACGACCGATCGCCGCGATGAACGCGCGGGCGAACTCTTGCGATGCTAAGGTGCGGCCGCTCGGCGGATCCGCACCCGCGCCGTTTGCATCTCGCTCCGCTTGCTTGCGCCCTTCATCAAGGCCTTCGCGCCCCCTACCTCCGCAACCCACGCGCGCAGGTCCGCCAGGCCGTCAGCAAGTCCTACCCGTGCGGTGTAGCCCAACTCGTCCCGCGCACGCGTGCTCGCGATCACCCGCGACGTCAGCGATGTCCACACGCCGAAGCGCGCCAGCGGCACAGGCAGCCCTACCGCCCCGCCCGCGCTATCCAGCAGCCAGGCTCCCGACGCGGCAATCGCCTTGGGCAACCGAGTGAACCGCGCCCGCACGCCCGCGGCCTCGACCAACGACCCCAGAAACTCCTTCCATGAAATCTGGAACGCGTCGCCGACCAGGTATGCCCGCCCGCCGATCCCCGGCGCGTCCAGCGCGAGCGTTATGGCTTCAACCAGGTTCTCGATGTGCGTTGTCGCTTCGAGGTTGCTCCCGTCCCCGCACATCGGGATCCCCATCGGCGAGCGTGCCAGCCGCGCCATCATCGGCAGCACGGTTGTATCGCCGCGCCCCCACACCACCGCGGGGCGAAGACTCGTCACCTCCACACCGCCCACTCCGTTCGCGGCGAGCGCGATGCGCTCTCCCTCGCCCTTGGTCGCCGAGTATGGATCGATATACCGTGCGGGGTACGGCATCGACTCGTCCATCCGCGGCAGGTCGACGCCGCTGAACATCACCGCCTGCGACGCGACATGCACGACCCGCCGAACGCCTGCGCGCTGCGCTGCCGCGATGACGTTCTTCGTGCCCTCGATGTGTACGCCCCGGAACGTTCGCCACGAAGCCGGTCGCGGCATCCCCGCTGTGTGGACCACCGCATCGCATCCCGCGCACGCCCGCTCGAGCGCCCCCGCATCGCGGATGTCCCCATGCACCGCCTCGGCGCCGAGTTCCACGAGGCTCGAGACGTTCACGACTGTTCGCGAGAAGACCACGACGCTGTAGCCGCGAGCACGCAGGTACCGCGCCAGTGCGCCCCCGATGAACCCCGTCCCGCCGGTGATCAGCACTCGCATCGGGCAAATATAGCAGAGCGGCTGACCTGCCCCCGAAACCTGATCCAGGCGCTATGAGAGGCCCAAAGAACCCCGGCGGGGTTCAACAGATTCTCGAAGATGAAGCGGACAAGGCACAAGGCGGAGCAGATTGTCAACAAGTTGCGTGAGGCCGACGCGATGCTGGCGGCGGGGCGGACGGTCGCCCAGTTCGTGCAGCAGCTGGGCGTGAGCGAGGCAGGTGGCACCAAGATGACCCCGCCGCGTGCCACCGAGATCGACGTGGGGGGGGCGATCTCGGTGCGGGTCTGTCCCGGGTCAGCTTCACAACGGCATCACG
>CAYMWG010000482.1:0-1881 GCA_964393765.1 uncultured Phycisphaeraceae bacterium | reverse complement strand
ACCAGCGAGCGTTCCCAGCAGGAACTCCAGGAGCAGGGGGGCTGCGACTTCGGGTTTGCCTACGGCGATGCCGCCCGCTTCCGCGTCTCGGTCTTCCGTCAGCGCGGCGACCTGGCCATCTGCCTCCGCCAGATCCCCAACCGCCTCCTCACGTTCGAGCAGATCGGCCTGCCCGAGGTCATCCGCGACCTGGCGCGCAGGCCGCGAGGGCTGTTCCTTGTCACCGGCCCCACCGGCTCGGGCAAGACCACCTCGCTCGCGACGATGATCGACTACATCAACCAGCACTTCGATCGCCACATCGTGACGATGGAAGACCCGATCGAGTATTACCACCACCACAAGAAGTCGATCGTCAACCAGCGCGAGGTCGGCAACGACGTGCCCAGCTTCTCCGAGGCGCTTCGGCGCGTGCTCAGGTCGGACCCAGACGTCATCCTCGTGGGCGAAATGCGCGACCTGGAAACCATCGAGTCTGCAATCCGCGCCGCCGAAACGGGCCACTTGGTGTTAGCGACCCTGCACACCACGGGCGCGGCCAAGACCATCGACCGAGTCGTTGACGCCTTCCCGGTCACCCAACAGAACCAGATCCGCGTCCAACTTTCGACCTCGCTCATCGCCATCCTGAGCCAGGCGCTCCTTCCCCGGGTAGACACCACCGGGCTTGTCGCGGCCTACGAGTTCCTAGTGGTTACCCCCGCCATTGCGAACCTTATCCGCGACAACAAGTCCTTCCGGATCGACTCCATGATCCAGACGGGCCGCAAGTTCGGGATGCAGTTGCTCGACGACCACCTTTGGACTCTCTACACCAAGGGGATGATTTCCGCCGAGGAGATGATCGACAAGTCCAAGAACCCTGCCGATCTGACGGACAAGGTCCACAAACTGGGCCGGACGGTCGGCAACATCATCTACGATGAAGGGGTGGAGGAAGAGAAGGAAGCCAAGAAGGCGTGAGAGTCCAGACCCACGATTGGGCTTGATTGAGGCTTCCCGAGGATGATGTAGCAACGCGAATATTGTCTCGTTATACAGATGTTACAATCATTATTTCGTCGTTGTGCGCGATCGTATTGGAACCGTTTGGGTTCTCCGGCCCGATAGTCTAGTAGCAGGGACATGTTCCCCTGCCAGAGGCGAGTGTCCGGGCGTGTTTTGATTCGCCCGGTGGCTCAAAGGAACTGCGCTGCCATGGCCGCGATCGATCCATCTGAGATGAAGGGCCGCAAACTCGGGCGGGTGCTGACCAAACTCGGTCGGGCCAGCCGCGAGCAGGTTCACGAAGCGTTAGCGGTCCAGAAGACGCGTAAGGTGCAGATTGGTCAGTTGCTGATCGAACTGGGCTACTGCACTGAGCGAGACGTTCTCGAGGCCCTCGCTGGACAGGCCGGGATGGCGTACGTCGACCTGACGAAACTGGAGTTGACCGACGAGGTTCGCGACTCACTCGCGGCCGAGACCGTCCAGACCTATCAGGTCGTCCCTGTCGAGTACAACCCCCGCAGCAAGCGGCTGCGGATCGCGATGAAGAGCGCGGACAACTTCCGCGCTGTCGATGACCTGCGTCTGCTGATGGGCTTCAACGTCGAAGCCGTTGTCGCCGACCCGGCCGGCATCGATGCGATCATCAAAAAGCACTATTCCCGGCGTGAGTCGGTCACGGACGTCGTGTCGGCCCTGGCCTCGGATGACAAACTCAAGAGCCTCGCGGGCAAGGGCAATCAGTCGATCGATCTCGACGCGGTGATGGAGGCGGCCGAGGACAACAAGGTCGTCAAACTGCTGAACCTGGTCCTTCTCCAGGCGATCAAGGATCGGGCCAGCGACATCCACTTCGAGCCCTTTGAGCGCGAGTTCAAGATGCGGTACCGCATC
>CAYMWG010000481.1:0-1884 GCA_964393765.1 uncultured Phycisphaeraceae bacterium | reverse complement strand
TGGACTTGGGCGCAGGCCTATCTGCCTTGGGATTCGGCGCGGCGGGCCGATCCGCTTTGGGCGCGGGCGCGCCGGGCCGATCCGCCTTGGGCGGGGGAGCAGGGGGCCGATCCGCCTTCGGCGCGGGCGCGCCGGGACGATCCGCCTTGGGCGCGGGCGCAACCTGCTTGGGCTGCCGATCAACAACACGCGGAGCCGGTGCAGGCGCGGGCACTGCGGGACGGGGCGCTACCACTTCGCGTCGAGAGGGTTCCTGACGTGGGGCGGATCGCGGCTGAGGGTTGCCCCCATTCTCCGGGCGCGACTGCTGTCTCGGCTGCTCCTGACGAGGCTGATCCGCCTGCTGCTGCCGGGGTGCCTGATTTCGCGGCGCTTGGGCCTGCGGTGCTCGAACCTGCGGCGATCGCGTCTGCGGTGCCCGTTCCTGGCGCGGGGTCGATGCGGGCCGCTGGGAGCGATTGTCGGAGTTGCTCCCGCCGCCGCCGTCTCGTCGGACGCTCTGCTGGGCGTTCGACGCGCTCACCAAGCCCGCCGCAGCAATAACCGCCGCGGCGAGACGCCAACCACTGACGCTGTTCTTTGTATGTGCCATGGGCCGCCTCCTGGGCGGGCCGAACCGTGTACGCACACTGTTTGCGGGGTGCATTCCGCGGGGCGGCGCAAGTTGCCCGTCCCTTACTTCAATTCTATGGCCTCCACCGTCACAGGATGCACCCCCCCGTCGCGGATGGCAACCCCTTATTTGACAGTATTTTCCGGCGCGGCGATGAACACGTCCACCACCTGCCCCGGGAAAAGAATCGGACGGTCCCCCGGCAGAACCTCAAACACGACCTCGATCACGCGCGTGTCGATGAGTTCGGTGTTGGAGTTGGTTATCTGGGACTTGGGGGCGGCCAGCGGCTCAATCCGGATCATCCGGAGGGTGATCTCGCGCGGGTCCTGGCCGCGCACGCGTGCCCTCCCCTCCGCCCCGTCGCGCAGCATGGGCGCATCCTCTTCATCCACTTGCGCCCGCACATGCAGCGTTGTCAGGTCGCCCAGCACGACCGCCGGGAGGCCGCCGCCGATGCCGGTGTACTCGCCCGCATCGATGTTGCGCTTCAGGATCGTGCCTTGGCGGAGCGCACGCACCGTCAGGTTCTCCAGTCGCAGTTCGATGGCGCGCATCTCGGCCTCGCGCTGCATGAGCGTTGCCCGCGCGACATCGATATCCGGCTTCCACGGTCCTGCAAGGAGCCGATCCAGGTTCGCCTGCGCAGCCGAGGCCGATGCACGCGCGAACTCGACGGCGAAGCGCTGGCGGTCGATCTCATCAGGTGTCGCAGCGTTCCGCTCCGATGCCGCGTTGAGTTTGGCGTAGCGATCCTCGGCATCGTTCAAGCGAGAGCGTGCCTCATCCGCCGCTGCGCGCAGGGGCGGGATGTCCTCCGCTCGCGGCGAGGACTCGATGCGTACAAGTTCGGCCGCCGCGGCGTCGCGTGCCCCCACCGCGCGGAGATGATCCGACCGCACGGCCGTGTCGTCAAGCCGAAAGAGTTTGTCGCCGGCGTTCACGCGTTGTCCCACGTCGGCGAACACCTCCGCCACGCGCCCCGGCTCGGCCGCAGCCACCTCGGTCTCGCGTCCCGCCGTCTCGACGAGGCCCAGCCCGGCGATGCCGCGCGGGAAGGGGTTCACGCTCGGGGGCGAAGCGGGCGGGGGCGAGGGAATGTTGCGCTTGGCCGTTGCAACAACGTAGATGATCAGGCACAGCCCGACGATCGAGAGCAGGATGGAGAGACGCTTGAACATTGCGGATCAGTCTGTTCTCTGGTGGCACTCGGGCTTTGGTGGCACCGCTTCCTTGGTGGCACCGCTTCCTTGGTGGCACCGCTCTCCGGA
>CAYMWG010000480.1:0-1889 GCA_964393765.1 uncultured Phycisphaeraceae bacterium | reverse complement strand
CTCCCCGACCCCTCCACCACCAGGCCCCCATCGCTCATCGCCGGCTCCAGCGCGAGCCCCCCGCCCCCCCCCGCCGCCACCCGCGAGGCCTCATCCACAATCGCCCTCGCGCTGTGGTAACTCCCCGTCTCTTCATCCGAGTTCAGCACCACACTCGCGCGTGGAAGATGACCAACCTCTGCCAACGCCTCCAGTGCCGCCATCGCGATCACCAGTCCGCCCTTCATATCCACGCACCCCGGTCCCACCGCGCGGTTCCCATCCGCCGACACCGTCAACTCCCGGAACGCCCCCTTCGGATCGTGCATCGTGTCCAGATGCCCCGAGACCATGATCGGACTCGGCCCGCTCGCGCCCGCGCTCCAATCCCCAATCCTGCACACCGCCGTCGGCGGTACCGCATACTCGCGCGATCCCCCGCCAACTCCATCCTCTCCCTTGTACAGCCACTCCGGCCGCGCTTCGCCCGCCACCATCTCGCACACCGCCCCAACCGCCCGCAGCCGCGAACACAGCCGCTCCCGCGTTTCGTCCAGCGCTGCGGCATTGAACCCACCCGTCGCCAGCCCGACGTGCAGCCGCAGGTCCTCGACCATCGCGCCCCGGCGCTGCTCGATCAACCGGCACACCTGCTGTTCCGCCTCAGTCAACGGCATTGGCTGGATCTCGCGTATGACGCTGAGCTCGGATACGGAACAAACTCAGAGAAGCAGAGAAATCCGAGACGACCCACAGCGAATGCCGACATCCAAGTCGAACGAGCCATTCTTCGTGCTTTGCACTTTGCCTCGGCTCGATCACTCATTTTTGGCACTCTCTGCTTTCCTCTGCTCACTCTGCTACTCCGAGTTCCTTTCCCGCCTCACACCCGCGTCACCCCATACATCACATCATCCTGCGGCACACCATTCTTCAAGATATGCCCCACCTGCACACCCTCGGGCTTCAACCCCGCCTTCCTCAGCACACGACCCGACGCCTCGTTCCCGCCGAAGTGGTACGCGAAGATGCGCCGCAGGCCCAGCGTCTCCAGACCGTGCCGCACCAGCGCTGCCGCGGCCTCGCTCGCGTACCCCTTCCCCCAGAACGGCACACCCATCCAATACCCCAGTTCCGCGCGCGAGTGCCGCTGATCCGCGCGCAGGCCGATCATCCCTATGACCTCGTCCCGCTCCGCCCCGGCCACATCCTCCCGCGCCGTGATGGCGTAGGTCACCGCCTCGCCGCGCTCCAACGCCCGCCGGTGCGTCGCCAGCCACCCGCGCGCCTGCTCGAGGCTGTACGGGTGCGGGATGAGCAGCGTGGTCCGTGCAACCTCCGGCGCGCCGGCGAGCAGCGCCACACGCGCGGCATCCTCAAGCCTGCACGCCCGCAGCACCAGACGCTCGGTCACGATCTCCGGGTGGTGCGTCCACACCACCTTCTCAACCGCACTGGGCAGCGGCCAATCGCCCTCGCAGATGTCCTCCGCCGGACCCGTCATGAACATGTGGTTGGTTTTCGCGTCCCACTCAACAACCAGGTCGCCACCGGGCAGGTGCAGTGTCGCCTTCCGCGCCAGCCGTCCCGTCAGCACACCCGCCACCAGCACCGCGCACGCGCCCGTACCGCACGCCCGCGTCGCGCCCGCGCCGCGTTCCCACGTCCGCATCGTCGCCTCGCCCGCTGAATCCACTCGCACGAAGTGGGCATTCACGCGCCTTGGAAACGCATCGTGCGACTCAATCCGCGGCCCGACCCGCTCAATCTCCAGCCGCTCCAACCCATCCGCGGCGAGTGCCGGGTTTGCCGCATCAAAGAACACCGCGTGCGGGTTTCCCATCGACACGAACGACCCCACCCACCGCCGCGGATGGGTTGGAGCGGCTGGAGATTGAGCGGGTCGGGCC
>CAYMWG010000479.1:0-1896 GCA_964393765.1 uncultured Phycisphaeraceae bacterium | reverse complement strand
CGACGGGCGTGACGTGATCCGGCACCACCCATCGCGGGCGGACAACAACCTTGGCCCGGCTTGTACGCGCCCGCGTCCACGCGAAGAGCCACGCGCCCGCCGCGATGGCCAGCGCGCCGCCGAAGGCCCACGGCCACCAGCGCGCCCGCCCGCCCGTGCCCGCGACAGCGACCACCGGCTGCGCATCGGCCAGGTCGGCATCGGTGTAGCGCTTCAGCGTGAGTTTGGTGTCGGGCGTGCGGGCCGTCGGGAATGCGAAACTGGTGGAACTTGGGCCGGACGGGCGGAGTTCAACCACCCAACTCCGCTCGGTGACGGGCACGACGGTGGTGCCGGAGGTGTCGAGATCGACAATGTTCAGGCCGCGATCCTCGATCTTCACCACATCGAAGTTTTTCGTGGCGCCGAGGTCCACCAATCGCTCGAGCCCGGGCATGAGGCCCTTGCCGCGGACGCGGACCTCGAGGCCCGCCGTGCCCGTGGCGCTGGGCCCGGCGAGGGCACGATCGTCGAGCACCTGCTCCATGGCCATTTCGGTGATCGGCCGGGCCGCGCCCTCGCGGTCCTTGGCGTCGATGAGCGCGACTTGGGAAGTGACAGGGAGAATGACCAGCCCTTGGCCGTCCGAGAAATCCAGGTCCATCTTCAGGGGCATCACGCGGTCGACGCTCGGGTCGCGCGGCTTGAGCAGAAGGTAGCACAGAGGCCACTGCTCCCAGCCGGCGCGCGGGAGGCCCATCGGCTGCACCTGAGGCTTGTGGAAGTACACCGCCTGCACATCGAACCGTTCGGAGAGCGATTCGCGGATCTGCTTGTCGAGGTCGTCCTTGTAATCGACGGGCTGGCCGGTGGAAGGGTGCCACTGCTCGTTCTGCAGGTACTTTGCGAAGCCGCCGGATTCGCGAGAGACGGCACGCGTACACCACACGGCCAGTTGTGCGCCGAACGCCTCGCCGTGCCCCACGCGCGTGGGGCCGTCGATGGTCAGGGTCAACTCGATCTCCCGCAGCAGGTCGTCGTAGTACGTCACCTTGTAACGGATCGGCTTGCCGTCGGGATGCTCGCCCACGATCCGCGCGGCGTGGCGCAGGTAGCGCGGCTTGAGTTCCGGGTTGGTCCGCTCGCTCGCCTGCGCGATCTCTTTGGCGAATAGCCCGATATGGCGATCTGCTTGCCCCTCGGGCAGCCGGTCGATCGCTGACGCTACCGCTTCGACCTGGTCGGGGTCGGTCGCGTCCTGACGCGTGAGTTGCGCCAGGTCGCTCGCGCCCAGGGACGAGGAGAACCACTGCACGAAGACGCGCGCTGTCGGCTTGATCACGCCGGATGCGAGCGCCTCGCGGTACATCGCCGCAGCGCGGGCATAGTGATAGAACGCCTGGTTTCGCACCTCGGCGTAGGTTGCCAGGTCGGCCTTCTGGCCGTACAGGAACTCGGACTTGTCGAACAGAAGGTCCGCCAGCGTACAGGCGCCCTCCCACGCCGCGGGGTCGGTCGAGCCGTCGCTCGGCGGGAGCAGGTCAATGGCGACCTCGTAGCCGCGCAGCACCTCCGCGGCGAGTTCGCGATCGTTGCGGCGGGTCTCGTTCTGCTGCTGGACCTGCGGGCTCCGCCAGATCGTCACCAGGCGCTGGCGCATGCCCGAGGCCAGTTCGCGACGGGTTCCATCGGACATCGAATCGACCGGCCCGAAGATCCGCTCGACATCGGCGACCGCGTACACCTCCGCATCGGAGTGGCTTGCGCCGAACGCCGCGACCACCGATGGCGTGGGAAGATCGCCAAAGCCGAGTTTACGGAGTTCATCGAGTGTCCCCGCGAGTTTCTCAAGGTTGCGCTGCTGCTTGGCGCGCGTCAGCGGCGTCACGCCCGGCCCGCCCCCGCCCCCGCCATAAC
>CAYMWG010000478.1:0-1897 GCA_964393765.1 uncultured Phycisphaeraceae bacterium | reverse complement strand
GACCAGCTCGCCGACGCGGAAGGAAATGTTGGCAGAGTTCAGTCCCTGCTTGCCAAAGTAACCGGGAAAGATGAGCTCGCGCAGCTTGCCGATGATCTCGACGATACCCGCGGTGCTGGGCAGGAAGACGCGGTTCAGGTGCTGGATGCGCGGCTCGCCGACGACGCTCTTGACGAGGCTGTCGACGATTCCGGGCAAACGATCTTGTAGCTCCTGACGGTCCATGGGGTCGAATTGAACAGCATATGCCTTGACAGGCGCGCGGGCAAACTCAATAAACACCCGGGACGGTTGTGGCGAGATTGCGGATTTTGGATTGCGGATTGCGGATTGCGGATTGCGGATGATCTTGAGCCCGAAGGGCTCGTCGTCAGTAGCCGGGGTGTGGAGCAGATCGCGAAGCGATGAGCGACACCCCCGGGAAGCGATGTTCACGATTGTTGCTCACTCTTCCTCCTTCCGACCCTGTAGGGGTCGTCGTAGCAAAGCCATGCCCTTTCTCACCCTCGATCCTTACGGGCCTGAGCCGTCCCCGGATCGACCAATCGCCAGCCTACCACGCCGGTGTCATCGGCGTTCTTGGTCCACCTCCCCTTGGCCCGCCGCCCTCAGCGCGCTTTACTTGTGCCTCCACGCCGTCCTGATCGACGGCCGGGCCCGGTGCACGGATGGCCCGTGAACCTGGTCAGGGCTTGATCGCAGCAGCCATAAGCGGCCGTCGTCCGGTGCCGCCGGTGTCCTGGCCGTCGTTCAGCGCGGCGTGGAGCCTTGCCCCACCTCCCAGAGGGAGGGGGCCGGCGGGAGGGCGGTGGCGGCATCGACCTTCCGTGGCCTCGACCTTCCAGTCGATGTTGCCGCGCAGAGGCAGGCTTCTCCCTTCCACAACGTGTGCCGGTTTGTTAGACTGCCTCTGCCCGAGGCGGTTGGACCGATGTCCCGTCTTCCGCTTCAACTCAGGGAGGCACCGCCATGCCCGCGCCCAAACGCGTCGTTGATCGAATCGCCGCCAACCTGAAAGCCTTTCAAGGCGTGCTGCACGCCCAGAAGGCCCGCGATGTGTCCGAGGCCGACACCGTCACAATCGTCAAAGACTTGCTTTCGGCGATCTTCGGATACGACAAGTACGCCGAACTGACGAGCGAGCACGCGATCAGAGGCACATACTGCGATCTCGCCGTGAAACTCGAGGGCAAACTCGCGTTCCTGATCGAGGTCAAGGCGATCGGCATTGAACTCAAGGACGGGCACGTCAAGCAGGCAATCGACTACGCCGCCAATCAAGGCGTCGAGTGGGTCGTGCTGACCAACGCCATCGAGTGGCGGCTCTATCACGTCATCTTCAAGAAGCCGATCGACAAGCAGGAGGTCGCCTGCATCTGCCTTCTGGATTGCAACGCCAAGAGCGAGGGCGACCTCGAACGCCTGTACCTTCTCACTCGGGAAGGCTTCACGGAATCGGCAATGGCGGAGTACCGCGATAGGAAGGACGCCACGAGTCGGTACATGCTGGCAGCAATTCTCCTCCGCTCCGATGCGATCCAATCTGCGATCCGTCGCGAGATTCGACGGATCAGCGACATCTTGGTAGAACCTGAGGCGATCGACAAGATGCTGCGCGAGGAAGTCATCAAGCGCGAAACCATCGAGGGCGAACACGCTGACGCGGCGATGAGACGCGTAAACCGCAGCGCCGAAAAGACGGCCCGCAAGGCATCGGAAAGGGAGGACGGACTGGTCGCCGTTGCCCCAGTGCCGTTGTCGCTCGCGGTCAGCCAACCCGCGGTCATCGACGTCTCATGACGTGGACTGTCTTCAAGACTGAAAGCGCCCGGGCTTGCGCCCGGGCCTCTACCTCGCTTCACCGGGCGCATTGAGCACGATCGTCATCCCCCCACCG
>CAYMWG010000477.1:0-1899 GCA_964393765.1 uncultured Phycisphaeraceae bacterium | reverse complement strand
GCATCGCGGTTCTCGATGGTGTTGAGTGGCGCGAGGATGGGGTTGCGCGGGACCTGGAAGCCGTTGTCGCGCATCCACTGGAGGTAGCCGATCCAGATGACGACCTGCGCGAGTTCGGCGGCGTAGGGGTTGATTTCGATGCCGCGGAGCTGGGTGGGGCGGACGTTTGGGAAGAGGCCGAGGCCGATCTCTGGCCTTGCGGCGAAGGTGATGACCTGCTTTTCGAGATCGAGGAGACGCTGGATGGCGACGTAGAGGAAGTTGCCGGAGCCGCAGGCGGGATCGAGGACGCGGACGGAGGAGAGGCGGTGGAGGAAGTCGTTGAACAGCTTCTCAATCGCCTTGCTTGCTGTGGCGATCTGCTTCTTGAGTGATGCGGTTTTGTCGGTGCTGGTCTTGCGCACAAGGGGCTGGCGTTTTTCGACGAGGGCATTGACCGTTTTCTGCGCATCGGCCCATTCGCGGCGGAGGGGGTCCATGATGACGGGCTCGACGATGAGGAGGATGTCATCGCGGCTGGTGTAGTGGGCGCCGATCTGGGAGCGCTTGGCGGGGTCGAGGGAGCGCTCGAAGAGGGTGCCGAAGACGGCGGGCTCGACGGAGCCCCAGTCCTGGGTTGCGGCGAGATTCAGCAGGCCGATCTCGCCTTCGGTGAGTTCGAGGGCGGGGGCCTGGTCGAAGAGGCCACCGTTGAAGTGGGCGATGTCGTCGTTGCCGTATGCGCCGCCGGAGCGCATGGCGGCGAAGAGTTCGTTGAGCCGGCCGGTGAGTTCCTTGGGACGACGGTCGAACTTTTCGAGGAGCCTCTTGAAGAGGCCGGTGGGGAGGAGTTGCACATCTTCGGCGAACAGGCAGAACATGCACTTCATGAGGAAGTGCGCGGTGTCGTGGGGATTGTGGCCGCGGGCGTTGAGGCCTTCGGCGACTTTGCCGAGCCGGCCGGCGACATCCTCGGTGATCTTCTCGGCGGTGAGGGTGGGGCGGAAGGAGGCGGGGTCGGTGAAGACGCGGCGGAGGAGGTCGAGGGATCGCGGCTCGGCGAGGTCGGCGAGGGCGATGGCGTGGATGGTCTTCTTGGTGCCGGTGAAGTTGGTGTGGATCTCGATGCGGGCGATATCGGAGACGATGAGGAGGGGCGGGCTTTCGAGGGCCTCGCGGTACTGGAGGAGTTGGCGGTAGGCGTCGTCGAGGGTTTTGTACTTGTCCTTGCGCTTGTACTCCCAGCCGAACTTGTCCTTCCACCAGACGTCGGCGAAGCCTCGGGAGGTCTCTAACCCAGGGACTGCAGTCCCTGGGTTCTGGGATCGTGAGACACGGGACGCCGCGGGGCCGGAGACTTCGACGCCTTTCTCGAAGGCGTACTCGGCGCCGGTGGCATCGTGCTCGGCGGGGGTGGGCTGGCCGAGCATGCGGCACAGATCGATGAAGTGTTCCTGGGAGGCGGCGCGCTCGGGGAGATCGACGCGGGACCACTTGGCGACAAACTGGGTGGGGGTGATGTGGAGGGGCGCTTGGCCGGTGGGCATGTGGGAACAGCGTACCGGGGATGGATGCAAAGTTCCGTGGGATTCGGGGGAGAGGGGGCGTTGCAGAGGGGGAGATTCCTCCTCTGCACAGGTGAAGGGCCTTTTGAGGGTCGCGCGGTGCCGAGCGCGGTTGAAGCCCACCCCTTGCCCCTCCCTCGGGGAGGGGTCGAAGAAATGCGGAGGGTGTGTGCGCACAAAAAAACAACCGGGGCCATTGCTGGCCCCGGCTGTGTGATTGGCTTGTACGCCCTGGGAGCAAGATGCCGTTCCTCGCGGCCTGGCTGCTCACTCCGTCGGGCTACATACTTGGGTGACTGTCACACGGGCAAGGATGCCCGTGCTACGGTCGAACTGATTACCACTTGCCGCGGCC
>CAYMWG010000476.1:0-1910 GCA_964393765.1 uncultured Phycisphaeraceae bacterium | reverse complement strand
CAACCAGGATGAGCAGATCGGCAAGATCATCGCCGACGCGATGGACAAGGTCGGCAAGGACGGGGTCATCACCGTCGAAGAGGGCAAGAGCCTCGACACCGAGGTCGAACTCGTCGAGGGCATGCAGTTCGACAAGGGCTACCTGTCGCCGCACTTCGTCACCAACCCGGCGACCATGGAGTGCATCCTCGACAAGCCGTACATCCTGATCTACGAGAAGAAGATCAACTCCGCCAAGGACCTGCTGCCCGTGCTGGGCAAGATCGCCGAGCAGGGCGCATCGCTCCTGATCATCGCCGAGGACCTCGAGGGCGAGGCGCTCGCGACGCTCGTGGTGAACAAACTCCGCGGCGTGCTGAAGATCGCCGCGGTCAAGGCCCCCGGCTTTGGCGACCGGCGCAAGGCCATGCTCGAGGACATCGCGGTCCTCACGGGCGGCAAGGCGATCATGGAGGAACTGGGAGTCGAACTCGACAAGGTGACGATCGCGGACCTGGGGCGCGCCAAGAAGGTCAGCATCGACAAGGACAACTGCACGATCGTCGAGGGCGCGGGCACGGCCGGTGAGATCAAGGGCCGGATCGACCAGATCCGCCACCAGGTCGAGGCCACGACCAGCGACTATGACCGCGAAAAACTCGAGGAGCGCCTGGCCAAGTTGGCCGGGGGCGTTGCGCAGATCAACGTCGGCGCGGCGACCGAGGTCGAGATGAAAGAGAAGAAGGCCCGCGTCGAGGATGCCCTGCACGCCTGCCGCGCGGCGGTCGAGGAGGGCATCCTGCCCGGCGGCGGCGTCGCGATCCTTCGCGCTCGTCGCTCGCTCGACAAGATCCGCAAGAAGGCCACCGGCGATGAGAAGATCGGCATCGACATCGTCGATCGCGCGGTGTCGTACCCGATCAAGCAGATCGCGGCGAACACCGGCCTCGACGGCTCGATCATCGCGATGAAGGTCGAGGAGTCCAAGGACAACAACTTCGGCTTCAACGCCATGACCCACGAGTACGGCGACCTCATGCAGATGGGCGTGATCGTGCCAACGAAGGTCGAGCGGGTCGCGCTGCAGAACGCCGCGAGCATCGCTGGCCTGCTGCTAACTACGGATGCGGCGATCGTGGAGATCAAGGACAAGAAGAAGTCGGCGGTCCCGGCCGGCGGCGGCGGGATGGATGACATGGATTACTGATCCCGGTGGCCTAGAAACCCATGGACTGAAGTCCATGGGTTTCTCTTCCGGATCACCCGCTACACCCTCGAACCCATGGACTCCAGTCCATGGGTTTTTTCATTCCGGTATCCTGTGAGCATGGCCGCATGGCGAGACTGGTACCACGTCACCGGGAACACCTACGGTGCATGGCTCCCCGGCGACGATCGCGGCTGGAGAACCCGCCACGCCCGCACCCAGCCTGGCGCAGACCGGTCCATGTCCGACCCCGAGCGCGATCGTCTTCGGAAACATGTAAGCGATCGGCTGCGCCGCGAACCGGTGACACTCACACCTGTCGCGCGGCAGCTCGCCCGCGACACCATTCTCTCTGCGCTGCAGTTTCACGGCATCGAGGTGGTGGTCATCGCGGTGACCGCTGTCCATTTCCACGTCTTGGCTCGATTCCCCGACCAGAAGCCCCGCCACTGGGTGGGCATCGCAAAGAAAGAGAGTGCCCGCACGCTTTCCCGTCATACTCTCGTTGCGCCCGGTGGCACTTGGGCGGTACGCACGCACTGCAATCCGATCAGTGACCGGCCCCACCAGTTGCAGGTTGTCCGCTACATCCTCGATCACGCCGCCGAAGGCGCGGCGATCTGGCGGCGTCCGCCCGCACTATGACTCAGAACCCATGGACTGCAGTCCATGGGTTTCTCCCGTAAAACGGGCGCACGCAACCCGCTGGCTGCCTGCGCCCGAA
>CAYMWG010000475.1:0-1914 GCA_964393765.1 uncultured Phycisphaeraceae bacterium | reverse complement strand
ATCCTCGACACGTCGATCCGCTTCTTCAACGGCCGCCCGGTTCGCCCGGCGCGCACCATCCGCATGAAGGTCACCGCGTACTCGCCCGATGAGGAGTCGTGCGGGGACTCAGCCGATGGCATCACGTCGTCGCTGCACAGCGTGTGGACGAACGCCTCGAAGTTGGTCGCCGCGGACTCGCGAGTGCTGCCGCTAGGCTCGATGGTCTCGGTGCCCGGCTATGACGGGGCGCAGATCGTGCCCGTGCTGGATCGCGGCGGGGCGATCAAGGGCCGCCGCCTCGATGTGCTGTATCCCACGCACGCGCAGGCCCGCAAATGGGGCACGCAAATCCTGGATGTGGTCGTGTGGGAATACGCCGATGGCAAGCCCGCGTGCGACTTCCGAGCGATCCGTGATTCGCGGAACTGAATCTCGCTTACACCGCGTTGCCCCCGATCGGTCAACTAGGTCCTATGCGACCTATAAGACCTCTATCATCCCCGCGTGCTCGCCTCGCCCGCCACGCACCGGCCAACCACCATCGATGAGTTGATCTCCGCGCAACTCGCGGCGGCCTTGGACTCGGTCGATATCGCCTCGCGCCGCATCTTTCCCGGAAAGTTGCAGGGCGAGCGTCGCTCCAAGGCACGCGGGCGCAGCGTCGAGTTCGAGGACTTCCGGCCGTACGTCGCCGGCGACGACCTCCGCCACATCGACTGGAACGTATTTGCGCGCCTCGACCGATTCTTCATCAAGGTCTTTCAGGAAGAGCAGGACCTCGCGGTCCACCTCGTACTCGACGCCTCGGCGTCTATGGACGCGGGCAACCCCAACAAACTGCTCTTCGCGCAGAGGGCCGCGATGGCACTGGGGTACGCCGCGCTCGCGGGGAACAACCGCGTCGGCGCGTGGGTGTTCGGCGGCGGGATGAACGGGGCTTCGGCGGGTCTGCGCATCATGCAGCCGGTTCGCGGCAAGCGGGCCACGCAGCAACTCGGGCGGTTCATCCTCGATCAGACGTGGCCCGCGATGCCCGCACGCGAGGGCTTGCTTGTTGGAGGAAGCGGGGCCGCGCCCGATCAACTCGCGGCGGGCGAGTTCACAACGGCTCTGCGCTCGATCGCCCGCTCGCGCACCGGGCGCGGCGTGGTGGTGGTGCTCTCGGACCTGCTCATCCCGGGCGGGTATTCAGAAGGCTTGACGCTGCTCGCGGGGGACGGATCAAGTCCTTGGGATGTTGTTCTGCTGCAGGTGCTCTCGCCGGGCGAGATTGACCCCCTCTCAGAAACTGATGGGCACGGCGGCAAGATCGTGCTCGGAGACCTTCGGCTCACTGATGTCGAGACGGGTCGCGTCGCGGAGGTGACGGTCACGCCCGACCTTGTGAAACGCTATGTATCGCGGCTGGAGGCCTATCAGGGGGCGCTCGCGCAGTTCGCCGCGAGCCGAGGCATGACGCACCTGGTCGTGCGCAGCGATGCCGATGTGGCGAAACTGGTTCTGGAGGAACTGCGGAAGCGGGGCGTGGTGGGGTGAGAGTGCGGTTTGCCTCCCCTCACCCTCCACTCTACCATGACCTCCCCCGGAACCGGCCGCGACAAGGCAAGGCTCACAAGCCCTGCCGAGGCGCGCCAGGGGCGCTCCGCCTCGTGCCTCCCATCATCAGGGACCGCACCGCGGCCACGGAGCGTCCGAGTTCCAGCCCGGGCCTGCTTGGTGCCACCGCTCTCCAGAGCGGTGTCTCTGAAACAGCCGCCGGGTGCGTGCCGCGGCCTTCTGGCGAGTCCCTTTGGGGCTCTCACGATGGACCGCGTTGTGTCTCCGCAGCCCGCTGAGGGAGGTGGGAGACTGGTCCGTTGGTCCAGCGAACCCGCACCCCCCGGTGCGCGGCTCGCCATGAGAAGGAAGGAACCCCGCCCCCCGCCCTCACAG
>CAYMWG010000474.1:0-1936 GCA_964393765.1 uncultured Phycisphaeraceae bacterium | reverse complement strand
CCGAGCACATGTTCTTTGAGGGCAACCGCATCAAGAGCATGCGGAAGATGATCCTCGCCGAGACCACCGAGGCCCGCGTCAAGGCGCTCGACGAGTTGCTCCCCTACCAGCGGGACGACTTTGTCGGCATCTTCACCGCGATGAAGGGCTTTCCGGTCACGATCCGGCTCATCGACCCGCCGCTGCACGAGTTCCTCCCGCACGATGAGAAGAACCAGAAGGACATGGCCGATGCGCTGGGCATGTCGATCGAGAAGGTCCGCCAGCGAGTCAGCCAGTTGCACGAGGCCAACCCGATGCTCGGGCACCGCGGCTGCCGCCTGTGCGTGACGTACCCCGAGATCCTGCGGATGCAGGTCCGCGCGATCGTCGAGGCCACGATCGACTGCCTGCGCTCCAAGATCCGCGCGCTGCCCGAGATCATGATCCCGCTCGTCGGCACCCGCAAGGAACTCGCCGCGCTGCGTGCCGAGGTCGAGGAGACCATCACACAGGTCAAGCAGGAGCAGGGCTTCAAGCCGCGCCTGGACATCAAGATCGGCACGATGATCGAGGTTCCCCGCGCGGCCCTGGTGGCCGATGAGATCGCCACCGCCGCGGACTTCTTCAGTTTCGGCACAAACGACCTCACGCAGATGACCTTCGGCTTCTCGCGCGACGACATCAACAGTTTCCTCCCAGACTACCTCGAGCGCGAGTTGCTCCCCGCCGACCCCTTCCAGACGCTCGACCAGGAGGGCGTGGGCCAACTGGTGAAGATGGCCATCGAAAAGGGCAGGGCCACCAGCCCGCAACTCAAGATCGGCATCTGCGGCGAGCACGGCGGCGACCCGGCGAGCGTCCACTTCTTCCACCGCGTGGGCATGGACTATGTGTCGTGCTCGCCCTTCCGCGTGCCGATCGCGCGGCTCGCGGCAGCGCAGGCGGCGATCATGGATGGGAAGTGAGTCGAATCCACGGATCACACCGAGAACCCACGGATTGCAATCCGTGGGTTCTGAGGGTGGTTCGCGAACTCGGAAATGCAATCGATCCCCGTGTTTTCTCCCCAGTCGATAATGCGCTGGGAAAGAAGCCTCAGCCCCGCCGCGGCGGCGTACTGCAAGAACAACTCCGCCGTCATCGTGCTGCGCCAGTGCGGGTTGTCGGTGAAGTTGCTCGCCGCGTCCGTCGGGTATGCCCCGTAGTTGGAGTGGTGGACAAAGCCCCGGCCGCCCGGCACCAGCACCCGGGCGAACTCGTGGATGTACCGCTCCATGAGGTCGCGATGGAAGTGGACCATCGAATCCCAGGAATAGATGAACGTCACCGAGCCGGACTCGACCTCGCGCAGCGAGTGGCCGTCGCCCAGGACGTAGCGCAGGCGCGGTGAGCCGTCCTCTGCGACGGCGCGCTGGTCGCCGGCGAACCTTACGCGGCAGGCATCCAGGCAGTGCTGGTTCACATCCACGAGCGTGATCCGGCCGTCGGCCCGCGCGACAAAGTCGAGCAGCCGGGTCGTGTTCCGCCCGTGCCCGCAGGCGAGTTCAAGGACATTCGAGAAGTCGATGCCGGGGCGCACGATCGCCGGCTCGATGAAGCGCGTCCACTGCTGGGGGAAGAGCGCCTCCGCACGGGCAAAGTACGGCGTCGCGCTGTGCTTGTCGCGAGTCTCGGCGATGTGAGCGGCGAGGGAGTTGTCGATCGTGGCACGAACTGACATGCGTCAAGTTTATGCCGGCGCGAGGAACGTCCTTGCCGACCCGCGGGCTGCTTGCTCAGCGACGCACTCGTCCAACTCGATGCGGATTTCATCCGCCGCGGAGCGGCAAGGCACCCAATGCCAAAGAATAAGCCCGGGCTTGCACCCGGGCCTTTGAGTTCAGACAGTTTTCACTGACCCGAAGGTCAGCGGCACAAATCACTTCGCGGCGGGGGGCGCGACGGGGGGCGCAAC
>CAYMWG010000473.1:0-1936 GCA_964393765.1 uncultured Phycisphaeraceae bacterium | reverse complement strand
GGTTCAAGCAGTTGCAGGCACGCGGGCTTCGGAAGTAGCCGAGCCACGCTTCTGGATCGCGACGGTCGCGCTTCTCTACCACCGTCGCCCCTCATGCCGCCACCGTCGCCGATGACACACCGGCGCTTTCCCCCGCGCCTCCGGGGCGGACCCGCGTGGGGGTCATGCCTTCCACGGGTTGCTTCGGCGAAGCGCCGACTTCACCCGCGGCTACAGGCCGTCGCCCCTGGGGCGAAGACTCGGCGCGGCGTGTCGCGCTGCGCGACTTGACAGAGACAACGGGACACGCCATCCAGCATGTGCCGTAGGATGCGACCACCGACGGCACGTTGACCCCTTCGGGGTCAGACATGTCCTAGGCGATCTGTCCGGTGGTCGCGCTCGCCCCCCCGACAAGACTCGCTTGACCCGCGGCTATGAACGGCCAGCCCTTCGGGCTGACGACAAACCTACCCCATAATCCGCAATCCGAAATCCGCAATCCGCAATCCGCAATCCAAACTCACTCATTCCCCGGCCAACCCGTCTTCCCCCCCATGAACTTACCGTCCCTGTGGAACACCTCCCCATCCGCCTCGATCGTGCCGCCGCCGTTCGTTGCGCCTGTGGGCGGCCGCAGGTCGCACACCATGTCCCAGTGCAGGCCGCTCTCGTTGGTGCTGCCACTCTCGGGGTAGCCCGCGCCCACCGCGGCGTGGAACGTGCCGCCGATCTTCTCATCGAACAGCGTGTTCTTGGTGAAGCCCTTGATCGAGTAGTTCGTGCCGATGGCGATCTCGCCCAGGTTCCGCGCGCCCGCATCCTGATCGAGCATCTTGATCAGGTAGCCCTCGTTCTTCTTCGCGGTCGCGTCCACCACCCGCCCGGCCTTGAAGACCAGCCGGACACCCTCGACCTCGCGCCCCTGGTACACCGCCGGGTAGGTGTAGTTGACATGCCCATCAACGCCGGTGGGTCCGGCGAAGACCTCGCCATCGGGGAAGTTCTCGTGCCCGGCGCAGTTGATCCAGGTGCCCTTGGAGACATCGACGCGCAGGTCCGTGCCATCGTGCCCACCTTGCACGGCGGGCACGCGGAAGCGAAGATTCTTCTTGCCTTGCAGGAACTCGCGGACGCGCTCCTGCTTGGCGTGTACCTCCTCCCACGCCTTGACCGGGTCGGGCAGGTGCAGCAGGCCCGCCTTGAACACGAAGTCCTCGTACTGCCGGAGGGACATCTCGGCATCCTGCGCAGCGCCCGCGGTGGGGTAGGCCGTGCCGCACCAGCGCAGTCCGCCGGGCTCGTTGGTCTGTGCTTTGGCCGCGCGTTCCATGAAGACCTTGAACCACGGCTTGCGGGCGGCCTGGTGCCTGGCGATGCGCGACGGCTCGACGCCGCTGAGGTAGCGGCTGTTGATCTCGGCCCAGAATCCGAAGTGGACATCGACCGTCTGCACGCGGTGCAACTCGCCGGGGTTCAGGAACGCGATCTGCTCATCGCTGCCCTTGGACATGAGCAGTTCGTGGAGTGTCTCGGACCTTGGCGTCCAGTAGGGGTTGCCGCCGATGCGCAGCACGGCCTCGAAGACGGCCTCGATGAGCGGCATCGCGACGGCCTCGGCCTGGATGCTGACGAGGTCGCCGCGCTTCACGCGGGCGGAGTATCGCACGAGCACATCGGCGAGTTTGTCAAGACGCGGGTCGCGCATGGGTGGTCCTTGAAGGCGGGCTGCTTGTCAAGAGAGCATACCATCTCGGACTCTCGCTTGCCCTTCCACCAAGCCCGCATAACACGACCCAACCCGAGGCCCACCATGCACACCAAAGAGCGTCTGTTCGTGTACTCGGCCCTGCTCGCGTGCGCGATCCTCGCCCTCCGGCCGAGCCTGTCGCCCAGCGCTGCCGTCGCGTCCCCGCCACCCGCGCAGTCCGCCGCCGCCGAGCCTCCGCTCCCACAG
>CAYMWG010000472.1:0-1940 GCA_964393765.1 uncultured Phycisphaeraceae bacterium | reverse complement strand
GCACCCTCGTCACCTCGGCCGCCTACCGCCAGTCCGCCACCCTCACGCCCGCGCCCGCAAGGGCAACGCGCCCGGAGAGCAAGCCCCGGACCAAGCAGCCCTGGCTGTGGAACGTGGTGCTGCTCAACGATGAGCACCACACCTACGAGTATGTCATCAAGATGGTCCAGCAACTCTTCGGTCACCCGCTTGAGAAGGCGTTCTCGCTCGCGGTGCGCGTTGATGAGGACGGCCGCGCGGTGTGCGTCACCACGCACAAGGAACTGGCGGAACTCAAGCGCGACCAGATCCTGGCGTTCGGGCGCGACCCGATCATGCGCGAGTGCAAGGGCTCGATGTCCGCGGTGATCGAGCCCGCGGAGTGCGGCGGCGCAGATGATGATGTGACGAAGTGAGAGTGTGATGAGGTGAGCGCCGACCACTCCTGCATGATGCCGCCGTCACCTCACCTATCACATCAACACTTCATCACACTCTCGCTTCATCATGGCCACCCATGCACACGCCGCTAGTCATCCAGACAGAGCATCTTGACGAAGCCGCCGCGGCGTGGCTGCGTGCGCAAGGGTGCCGCGTGGAGGTCTGCCCATCTGAGGACTCGCGCTTCGATTCGCTGCTGCGCGAGGCCGACGGCCTCCTGATCCGGACGTACACGCGCGTGGATGAATCGCTGCTCGCTCGCGCAGCGAGACTGAGGGTCGTGGCGCGGGCGGGCGTGGGGCTCGACAACGTGGACATCGCGGCCTGCACACGCCGCGGCGTGCGTGTGGTCTCGACACCCGGCGCGAACACCCGCGCGGTGATCGAACTGGTGTTCTCGCTGCTGCTGGACGTGCTCCGGCCGCGGGCGTTCCTCACGGAGGCGCTCGACGCAAAGCGGTGGAAAGAACTGCGCAAGGAGTTGCAGGCGACGCGCCAACTCTCGGACCTGACGCTGGGCGTGCTGGGCCTCGGACGCGTCGGCTCGGGCATGGCGCGCGTCGGCGCGGCGTTCGACATGCGGGTGATCTACCACGATGTGCGCGAGATCTCGCACGGGGATCGCTTCGGCGCGGAGCCGGTCCCGTGCGAGGAACTCTTTGCGCGGTCCGATGTCCTGAGTCTGCACGTCGATGGACGCGAGAACAACCGCGGCCTCATCGGCGCGGCGGAACTCGCGCGGTGCAAGCCCGATGTCGTGCTGGTCAACACCTCGCGCGGGTTTGTGGTGGACCCGGGCGCGCTGCGGGGCTTCTTGCTCGCGCACCCCGGCGCGACGGCGCTCCTTGATGTCCACGAGCCCGAGCCGATCGGCCCGGATCACCCGCTGCTGGGCGTGGCCAACGCACACCTCACCGCGCACATCGGCGCGGCGACCGCGACCGCCAACCGCAACATGTCGTGGGTGGTGCGCGACCTGTGGCGCGTGCTGTCGGGGGAAGAACCGGAGTGGCCGGCGAACTGATGCAGCAGTACCCGCACGTTAGGTCCGCAGTTGCTCAGTGTTGGCTGTCACGCAGAATTCCCCTCGAGCGGCTCTCACCGCACGAGAGGACAGTTGGGTCAATGATCAGGCGTAGCGGGTCAACCGCCATGTGACCGCCTTACCCCCGTACGGCGGCATCCGGTTGCCCTTGGCGATGGGTGCGGAGGTCGTGGGGTAGCCCACGACCTCCCACACCCCACTCTCGGGGCAGACTTCACCGGTGTGGACCGTCGTACCGATAGGACACTTGGTCTGCATGTGCAGACTCCTTAGCGGCACGGGACTAGGCTTGTCCGAGGGCTGCAATCCTCAGACGACGGCGGGAGTGCAATCCCACCACCGACAAGCGGGCTGGACAGACGTGCCGCATGTCTGCCAGCCCGATTTGTTTCAGGAACCTTCCGAACTGACCACGATCCCGAGCGATAGCAGCCGAATGGCCATCGGCTGGGCATTCACATCGAAGCGATCTGAC
>CAYMWG010000471.1:0-1944 GCA_964393765.1 uncultured Phycisphaeraceae bacterium | reverse complement strand
ACGCATGGCCGCCGTTCGCTTCAACCTTCAGGAACAACTCATCCGCCAGCGCGCTGCGCTGGGCATAAGTTTCGCCAGCCTCGCGGCGAGGAGCGGCGTCTCCGAGCCCACGGTGAAGCGCATCTTTGGCGGGCAGTTTGGCGCGGCATCCTGCGGGAACGTCGCGGCGGTCGCGCGGGCCTTGGGAGCCACATTCGTCCTTGTAGAGGCCGATTCGGATGAACTCTGCCGCGAGCAGGCCCGCATCAAGGCCGAGCAGGTCGCCCGGCTTGTCCAAGGTTCAAACGCGCTGGAAGGTCAGGCCGCCGATACCCAAACGTACAACCGCCTCGTGGAGAAGTCGTACCACGAACTGCTCGCAGGCCCCAAGCGGCGGCTCTGGTCGCCCTGATGTTGGCCGACTCGGCGGCACCCCACCCAAAAGAAACGCCGCGATCCGGCTGGATCACGGCGTTCGGAACGGGAAGTGGAGGCGAAGAGATTCGAACTCTCGACCTCTTCCATGCCATGGAAGCGCTCTACCAACTGAGCTACGCCCCCGTCCTGCGGCATGAGCGGCCCGGCCAAAGCCAAGCCGCGGCTGATGATGCTCCAAGAGTAGATCGTCCTTCCGCCGCGTCAAATCAACCCAAACACTCGCCGTTTGGGTCCCCCCGGGTCTGCCGACGAGTCAGCCGTGAACCGTCCGGGCCGACCGCCGGAGCACCCCCTCCACCGCCGCGATCACCCCCTCGACCTCGATCCGGTCGATCCGGCAACGCTCCGGGTGGTCGTCGGCGAGGTCGCCATCGGGCAGCGCAGGGTCGGCGACGAGGTCCGCCCGCGCGGTGCCGTCATCGGGCAGCATCGTCCAGCGCGGATCGGTCGGGCCGAAGAGCGTGACGGTCGGCACGCCGAACGCCGCGCCGATGTGGCGCGGACCGGTGTCGTTGGTGAGCATGACCGCGGCACGCCGGATGACGCCTTTGAGCGAGCCGATGGTGATGCCCAGCGCGGGCAACTCGGCGATGACCGCCCCCCCCCGGGCATCCTGCGTAGCACGGGCATCTTGCCCGTTTGCGTTTCCAAACCCCTCCCCGAGGGAGGGGCCAGGGGTGGGCATGTCCTTCTTCGTACCACGGCCATCCTGCCCGTGTTCTTCAACCTCTTTCCGGGCCAGCCTCGCCACCTCCGCCACCAACTCGCGCTCATCGGGCGAGCCGTTGATTGCGATGTCCATGCCGCGAGCGGCCAGGTGCGCCGCGACGTGAGCAAAGCGTTCCGCGGGCCACCGCTTGGCGACATCGTTCGCGCCCGGGTTAATGACGGCCATGGGGCGCGTGCCATCGATGCCCGCGCTGCGCAGCAGCCGCTGGGCCGCGGCGTCCTGACCGGGCGTCACGCCCAGTTCGAGCCGAATGCCTTGGTGCTTTGATGTCTCGGTGCCTTCTTCGCTTTCGCCAATCACTGCCCTCGCCGCGCGCAGGTAATACTCGACCATCGGCACGGGCGCGAACCCGCCGCCCGCGTCTCCCAATCTCCCCGCGCCCCGCTTCGCCGGGATCAGTTTGTCGGTGAGCAGCACGCCGCGGCCGTCGCGGTCGTACCCGATGCGGCGCGGGATGAACGCCAAGCGCGTGGCCAGCGCCGTCGAGAAGGAGTTGGTGAGCAGCAGCGCGGTGTCGTACGCCCGCCCGCGGACCTTGGCCGCAGCGCGCTTGGGACCCATCAGGCCCTGCGCGCTGGCGACGTGAACCTCATCGAAGAAGTCGGTCCCCGCGAGGAGTTCGTCCAGCCCCGGCCGGACCAGCGCGCCGATGAACGAGCCGCGCAGGCGCGACCGCAGCAGACGAAGCGCGGGCGTCGCCATGACGACATCACCCAGCCACGACGGGCAGACGACCAGCAGGCGGAGGGGAGTGGCGGGAGGGGGAGGCAAGGCGAGAGAGGTTAGGGAGGTTAATT
>CAYMWG010000470.1:0-1949 GCA_964393765.1 uncultured Phycisphaeraceae bacterium | reverse complement strand
GTGATGGCACGATCAGCGTGCCGGACATCTTCGCATTCCTGAGCCTGTGGTTTGCCGGCTGTCCGTAGCGCGGCGATGACTCGATTTGCTTGTAGAGGCCTGGGCGCAAGCCCGGGCTTTCTTTGTTTCGCTTTCTGCTCTCTGCTTGCTGCTTTCTGATTTCCCCCGTCCGCCCTATCCTCCGGCCAGAAGCACACCGGCACGCCGGTGGGGTGGCAGAGTGGTCGAATGCGCCGGTCTTGAAAACCGGTAACGGCTTTAGTCGTTCGGGGGTTCGAATCCCCCCCCCACCGCTTTTATGGTTGTTCTTGATATGAAAAAGGCCGATTTTGAGCTTGCTATTGATCTCTGCATTGTCAACTGAGTGATGGGGACTGTGCCGATACCGGGGCATGAGACCCAATGGCACTCCGGCTGAGTTGGAGGCCCGGCGGCGACGTGCGGCGGAGCTGCTGGGCCGGGGCAAGGGCGTCAACGAGGTCGCGCGGCTGGTCGGCGCATCGAGTTCCTCCGTCAGCGGCTGGAAGGCCGCGCTGGCCAGGCACGGCCCCGACGGCCTCAAGGCCAAGCCCCACGCGGGTCGCAAGCCCGGGCTTGGCAAGGCCGACAAACGCCGGCTGGTGGGGCTGCTCAAAAAGGGCGCCGTCCACGCCGGGTTCCCCAACGACCTGTGGACCTGCCGACGGGTCGCCGACCTCATCGGCCGGACCTTCGGCGTGTGGTACCACCCCGACCACGTGTGGAAAATCCTCAGCGCGCTGGGATGGAGCGCCCAGAAGCCCGAGGCTCGCGCCCGTGAACGCGTCACCAACTCTCGGCGGTCTTCCGCATCCACACCCACAACGTCAAGACCCCGCAGGCCACGGAGTTCCTGCGGATCCTGGACCGGCATGTGCGCGGCCCGTTGATCGTTGTGCAGGACCGGCTCAACGTGCACAAGGCCGCCGTGAAGCGCTGGCTGGCCGGTCGGCCCCGCAGCGCTCCGCGGGTGATGGTGGAGTGGCTGTCGCCCTACGCGCCCGACCTCAACCCCGCCGAGCAACTGTGGAACCACGGCAAGCGGGTGGACCTGGCCAACCTCGCGCCGATCGGCCGCGACGACCTGCGCGGCCACGTCCGCCGCTCGCTGATCCGCCAGCGCTGCCGACCCACCCTGCTCGCGTCCGCGTTCGATCACGCCGGGCTCCACCTGTGATCCATCGCTCTATTACTTATGCAGAGATGAATAGGTTTGACCCGTCCCGCGTTCCGTTGACACAACCCGGCCCCGGCTACAACTGCCCGGGCCAAGGAGTGTCACGATGGGCAAGAAGGTCTATTCGCAAGAGTTCAAGCGGGCCGCGGTCGCGCAGACAACGGGCAGCGGGTCGGCGTCGGGTTCTGGCTCGGGGACGGCTTCCTGGTCCGGATCGACGTCCGGTTCTTCGAGCGGCTCCAGCAGTGGCTCGGGGAGCAAGTCCAGCGGATCGTCATTCTCCAGTTCGTCCGGCAGCGGCTCGGGCACCGGGAGCGGGTCCCGCACCAGCGGCGGCGGAACGGGCACGTATTCGATCTGAGCCACTCGGCTATGCGACGCTTCATACTCCGGCGCACGTCCACCCGACGGTCGGTGAGTCGAAGTCCAACGCCGATGCGAAGGGGTTCCTCAGGGCTGCGCATCTCTTTGCGGGAACGTGGGGCGTGGAGAACCGCCCCCTGCACCGCAAGTTGTGGGAAGAGAACGCCAAAGCCCGTTTCCTGACATCTAGAAACGCTAACAACAGTTTCACTGGCCGCATGGCTCAAACCCCTTTAGGCCCCGGTCGTGCCGTGTCTTCGCGAGGTGATCCGTGAGTCACCCGACCGTGTGCGTACGGGAATAGTCTGCTCGACCCGGCTGTTCCCATCACGGGTAGGCAATCACATTGCCGCACAGCCCCGAAGATTTAGAGGACCCCCGTGAAGACACT
>CAYMWG010000469.1:0-1957 GCA_964393765.1 uncultured Phycisphaeraceae bacterium | reverse complement strand
GTGCCGGGGGGAGTGGCGTTCGATTCGGGCGGTGCTTCGAGACCGACCGGAGAATCGTTGCCGTTTTACAAGCATCCGGCGGACAAGAACGCCGCGGCGACGGCGGTGTCGGTCGGGCGGTCGCTCGATGTCCGGGGCTGACCCATCGGAGGGCGGGCGCGTGCAAGGCGGAGCGTTTCCCTCACGGAGCGGCCTCTCGCGGCAATGGGGGCTGGAAGAGGGGCTGGTCTTTCTGAATCACGGATCGTTCGGCGCGTGCCCCCGCGCGGTGCTCGCCAAGCAGTGCCAGTTTCGGGAACTGCTGGAGCGCGAGCCTGTCCGGTTCATCGTCGATGAACTCGAGGGGCTGCTGGATGAGTCTCGCGATGCGTTGGCGGGGTTCGTGAACGCGGACGCCGAGGGCCTGGCGTTCGTGACCAACGCGACGACGGGGGTGAACGCTGTTCTACGGAACCTGCGGCTGTCGCCGGGCGATGAACTGCTGACCAACAACCACGAGTACAACGCGTGCAACAACGCGCTGCGGTTCGAGGCGGAGCGTGCGGGCGTGAGCGTGGTGGTGGCGGAAGTTCCGTTCCCTCTCCAGGGTGACGATGAGGTCGTGGAAGCGCTCCTGCGTTGCGCGTCAGCGCGGACCAAACTGTGCATGGTCAGCCACATTACCAGCGCGACGGGACTGATTTTCCCGGTCGAGCGGATCGTGCGGGAGATGGCGGCGCGCGGCATCGACACGCTGGTGGATGGCGCGCACGCGCCGGGGATGATCGAGCCGGATGTGACAAGTGTGAACGCCGCGTACTACACCGGCAACTGCCACAAATGGATGTGCGCGCCCAAAGGCGCGGCGTTCCTGCATGTCCGCGCGGATCGGCGGGAAGGGGCGGCCGGTTTTCACCCGCTGGTGATCTCGCACGGGTACAACGCGGATCGGACGGACCGATCGCGATTCCGGCTCGAAGCCGACTACACCGGCACGGCGGACATGAGCGCGGCCCTGTGCATCCCGGAAGCGATCCGGTTCATGGAGAGGCTGTTCACCGGCGGCTGGCCGGCAGTCCGCAGCCGGAACCGCGACATGGCGATTGCCGCGCGCCGGGTGCTCTGCGACCGGCTGGGCGTGGGTCCGCCCGCCCCCGAGTCGATGCTGGGCTCGATGGCGGTGGTGCCGCTGCGGGACCGGACGGATGCCGAGGCCGCGATCCCCACGCGGCACCACGATGCCCTCCAGGATCGCCTCATCCGTAAATGGAAGGTTCAGGTGCCGGTCATGCTCTTCCCGCTGCGAAGCAACCGGCGGTGGGTGCGGGTGTCGGCGCAGGTCTACAACGCCGCGGCGGAGTATGAGTACCTGGCGGAGGCTCTGGTCGGGGAAGGGATGGGGCGGTAGGAAGTCCTGAGTCCTGAGTCTTGGGTTGCTTCAAATGAGTGGCGGGAGGCGGACTTGGAACGTAGGCTGAAGGTGGTTCTCGGAGCCTGATTATGACCACGCTCGCCCCCAGCGCCCTTGGCACACCGGCACGCAAGGCCCCACCCGCCGCGGTCTCGCCCAAACTCCGCCCGCTGATCGAGTACCTCGACGGCCTGAGCGGGCGCGCGGACTTGGGAGCGCTGTCGGCGCTGCTGGAGCGTCTAGCGATCACGCGGGCGGACATCGAGGGGTTCTGCGTCTTCGGGTCGCGCGGCTACAAGCGGAACACGATCAGCGCTTCTCCCTGGTACGAACTACTGGGGATCTGCTGGCGGAGCGGGCAGTGCTCGACGATCCACGACCACGCGGGGTCGAGTTGTGCGTTCAAGGTGGTCGAGGGACAGGGCACGGAGGTTCGGTTTGAGTTGTCGCCATCGGGGCTGATTTGCCCGGTCGTCGCTACAAAGATGGACCCGGGGTACATCTGCGCTGCGGAAGATGCGGACATTCATCAGGTGGCGAACATGCAGGCGGCGGGAGTGAGGGGGG
>CAYMWG010000468.1:0-1963 GCA_964393765.1 uncultured Phycisphaeraceae bacterium | reverse complement strand
TCCCGGCCGGGACCATAACCTTCCAGAAGAGCGAGTGGTTGGCGTGCCCGCCTGCATTGTTCCGGACAGTGGTGCGGATGTTCTCGGGGATCTCCGCGAGTTGCTTGATCACCTGCTCGACGGGCATGTCCGCCCACTTCGTGCCCTCGAGCACCTTGTTGGCGTTGTCAACGTATGCCTTGTGATGCTTGCCGTGATGGATTTCCATCGTGCGGGCATCGACGTGCGGCTCAAGCGCGTTCGCGGCGTATGGCAGGTTTGGCAGAGTGAACGGCATCGGGCAACTCCTTTGGCAGGCGGAACGGCCGTGGTTCACGCTTGGTCTTTGATAGGATAATTCACGAAATCCACAGGTTTTCCCGACCGCACTTGCAGGACCAAAGCGCATCGTGTACAGTGCGGCCGTCAGCGACATCAGCCCTCTGGCTGTCGCCACTGGCAGAAAGTTATAGGGCGAGCCTACGCGGTGCCACGAAAGCGGTCAACCGATGTGAGCGTTCGGCCCGCGCCCAACGGAATAGGCAGCGGGTGGGTTTGTTGAAGATGCGTTTTTCGCAAGGATGTCAGGAGATATTCCCCTGTAAAAGGGGTTTTGTTTGTGTGTGAGCAGTTTTCGGGAACAGGTCTGCGTTCTGACCATATACCCAGACGCAGTTGAACGAAAGATGCAGGATGGTGTTTTGTATGTGTTTTGTAAAGTATACCACTTGAAGGCTTTTAGGAGTAACGGATCGAGGTATTGCAGAGACAGAACTCGAACGCTGCAACAGGATGCAGCGTAAAGAGTTGAAACAGCACGCTTGCTTGGGTGTCACCCGCCCGCAACGGTACAACGGAGTGCCCGTTTAGGTTCGGTCTGGTGGCGCGACAAGGAAGTGTGCGGGGAATCCGGGTGTCGGGTCGATCAACATCGCCCCCCGCCGCCCGGGCCGAGAGCCGGTCCACGACCGATTCGGCTATGTTGGGGTGATCGGCCCCGAGGATTGTGCAAGAGTGGTCAACATGTCTACCCCAAGCCCCCTCGAACAGCACCGTCGGAAGACCCGAGTGCAGTTCTCCAATGCGACCGTGGAGTCCGGTGCCCGCGCCCTCGGCGCGGGCCGCGGCGTCAAGCGCGCCCTGAGCAAGGAGGATGAGAAACTCCTCGCCTCGCTGCTGAACCCCGACAATCCGCAGGACTACATCGACTCCCCCGAGTTCATTGAGAAGCAGGCGGAGGAGACGATCTACGGCAAGGGCGACGACATCGCCAAGCCCGATACGTCCTGGTACCACCCGGTGATGGACGACCTGTCCCCGGGACGCAGCCGCACCGTCAAGAGCACGCAGCAGGTCATCCTCACCGGTGCGCAGGAAAAAATCCTGTTCCACCAGTTCAACTTCGCCCGCTTCAAGGTCGCCCGCTTCCAGGAAGCGATCTGGGCGAGCGACACCCGCAAGCCCACGCCCGAGCAGGCTCAGGAGATCTTGCGCTGGTACCGCAAGTCGGAGATGACCCGCGAGCAGATCGCCGAGACCAACCTCGCCCTCGTGCTGGCGATGGCCAAGCGCACCCGCATGAGCGAGGTGGACTTCGCCGATCTCGTTTCCGAGGGCAACATGGCCCTCCTTCGCGCGGTCGACAAGTTCGATGCCGGTCGCGGCTACAAGTTCTCGACCTATGCCTGCCGCGCCATCCTCAAGGCCTTCAGCCGCCAGGGGATGAAACTCAGCAAGTATCGCCAGCGCTTCCCGACGGACTTTGATCCCAAACTCGAGCGGAGCAACTTCCTCGAGACCAAGCGGGCGGACTTTGAGCGCGATGCGGCCGACGAGGTCAAGCGGATCGTGCTGGAGAACCGGGCCGACCTGACGCAGGTCGAGCGCACGGTGATCGAGCACCGCTTCGGCCTTGAGTCGGGCAACGAGGAGAAGCCCATGACCCTCGAGCAGGTCGGGCAGATCATCGGCGTCACCAAGGAGC
>CAYMWG010000467.1:0-1964 GCA_964393765.1 uncultured Phycisphaeraceae bacterium | reverse complement strand
ACGCCGCGGCGATCGAGAAGCACGCCCGGAACATCTTCAGCGTGACGCGGCAGGTGCGATACAGCCCGGACGAGACGACGCTCTCGCTCGATGTGGCCATCTTCATCAACGGGCTGCCGGTGGCGACGTTTGAACTGAAGAACCGCCTGACCAAGCAGACCGTGGACGACGCGGTGCAGCAATACAAGAACGACCGCGACCCCCGCGAACGGCTCTTTGAGTTTGGCCGGTGCCTGGTCCACTTCGCCGTGGACGACCAGGAGGTGCGGTTCTGCACGCACCTCAAGGGCAAGGACTCTTGGTTCCTGCCGTTCAACAAGGGATACAACGATGGCGCGGGCAACCCGCCCAACCCCAGCGGCCTGAAGACGGACTACCTCTGGAAGCAGACGCTCACGAAGGCCGGGCTGACGGACATCATCGAGAACTATGCCCAGGTGGTCGAGACCAAGGACCCGAAGACAGGCAGGAAGAAGTCGCAGCAGATCTTCCCGCACTACCACCAGCTTGATGTGGTGCGCAAGGTGCTCGCGGATGTGGCGGCGTCGGGCGTAGGCCAGCGCTACCTGATCCAGCACTCGGCGGGAAGCGGCAAGTGCAACTCCATTGCGTGGCTGGCGCACCAGCTCGTGTCGCAGTAGAAGGACGGAAAGCCGATCTTCGATTCCGTGGTGGTGATCACCGACCGTCGCATCCTCGATGAACAGATCCGGGAGACGATTCGGAAGTTCGCTCAGGTGTCGGCGGTGATCGGCGCGGTCGGCACCGGGAGCGACTCAAATACCAAGCAACTGACCAGGTTCTTCGCCGACGGCAAGAAGATCATCATCAGCACGGTGCAGACGTTCCCGTTCGTGCTCGACGAGATCGGCAGCGACCACCGGTCCCGCTCGTTTGCGATCATCATCGACGAGGCGCACAGCAGCCAAGGCAGCCGGACCTCGGCCAAGCTGAATATGGCACTCTCCGGGGAGGAAGATGCCGACGAGGAGGAGAGCGTCGCCCGCAAGGCCGAGGTCATGGCGCTGCTGCGAGACGGCTCGTGGCGTCTGACCGCCGAGGTGTATCAGGACGAAGCCCTCCTCCCGCTGGGGCAGGCGATGAAGTCACTGCCAGCGCTCAACATCGGAAACGCCTCCCGCGTAGAGCCGTGCGCCGAGGCTCACCTGGCCGCGACCGGCACCGACGGGCCAACGCATTCTCCGCGGCTGGCCGCGCATTCCCGTTCAAAGCCACGCGCAGACTTACGAGAGGTCAAATCGCCCCCCGCGCGGCAGGTGCCACCCGGGGTGCCAGACTCGGGTCTTTCTCTGGCACTTCCGGGCACTTCGGAGGCCACCACCTCGATTGAACAAACGCCGCAACGTCCGCCCGGGTCGCCACTTGGCAACGTGGGGCACGATGTCGAGAAGTGCGGGCGACAGGAATCGAACCTGCACGGCCTTTCGGCCACGGGAACCTAAATCCCGCGCGTCTGCCAGTTCCGCCACGCCCGCTTGCCTGCATCGTAGAGACCCGGGCGACCTTTCCTTTCGTTTCACTCGCGCCACCAGCATTTTCGTTCCGATCGATCCCGCCACCGCGCGCAGCGGGGTCTGGTATCATGGTTGCGGACGTGTTCTGGCCGATAGAGCAGGGGCGTCGGGTATCGTCGCACGGAAACGCGACACATGGCTAGTTCAACATCGCACCATGCCGGCGGTTCAATGGGCGTCACACTTGCGCCGGTGTTGCTCCGCGCTGTCCTCGCCCTGACCTTTATCTGGGCCGGACTCGGGAAGGTGATCCCGCGGATGTCCCTCGATCCGGCGCAGGCCGCGCTCCTCGCGGGGATGGGTGTTGAGATTGCTCCGGCGCCCTCCGCCGCGGTGCCGGGCGCAGCGGGCACGACCGATCCTGCTCCGACGCGTCCGCTCCCCTCGCCAGACGGGGGCGACTCCAGCGACTCTCCGTCCCCCGCCCCC
>CAYMWG010000466.1:0-1975 GCA_964393765.1 uncultured Phycisphaeraceae bacterium | reverse complement strand
GGCCTGTACCCGGGGCTGACGCCCCGGGCTCGTGACGGGCGCCGCTTCGCGGCGAGAGCCGACGTCCAACCAAGTGCTCGCCCGAGCGCCCCGCCGGTGCCGGGCCGATCAGCAGCCCGCCCAAATACCTGGTAGGCGTGCAACATGGTGGAGCGCGAGGCATACAGGGACGCCGATCGGGATTAGCGCGAGCGGCCAGAGAATGTCACCGACGGGCCTTTTCCCTTGCCATCTATTGGCAACCAATCCCGCGATCACCAGGAGCGGCCACGCGATCGCCGTATAGGGAGTGAGCTGCGCCACTACGCCACTGGCTTCCTCGACGCTTCCGCCGAATGACCATCCGAAGAGCCATCCCATGACGATCATGCCGACGCTCGGTGCCAATGCCAACAAGACGACGTTCAGGGGCGTCCGGGCTACGGCGAAAGAAAACTCCCGACAGACTACCGGTCGAACGTTCTGTCCACACTCGGGGCAGGTCACCATTCCGACGCCGGAAGGAAGACCATCGCAGGCATAACCGCACTTCGGGCACGACCGACCTGCACATTCACCGGCGAACTGAGCCATGTCGTTTACTCACAGATTCCCCCGCTTCTCCTGCTCCATCTCCAGCGCCTCGAAGAGGGCCTTGAAGTTCCCCTTGCCGAAGGCCTGGCTGCCGCGCCGGCAGATGATCTCGAAGAACAGCGTCGGCCGGTCCTGCAGGGGCTTGGTGAAGAGTTGCAGGAGGTACCCCTCATCGTCGGCATCGACGAGGATGCCCAGGTCGCGCACCTTCTCGTGGTCCTCCTTCACGCTCTTGCCGGACTGCGCAAGCATCGGCTCGATGCGCTTCCACACCTGCTCGTAGTAGGCGTCGGGGATCGCGAGGAAGTCCACCCCGCGCGAGCGGAGCGCGGCGATCGACGCGAGTTCATCGTCGGTGCGGAGGGCGAGGTGCTGCACGCCGGCCGTGTTGCTGTGCCAGTCCAGGTACTCCTGCACCTGGCTCTTCTTCTTGCCGGGCGCCGGCTCGTTGATGGGCATCTTGATGAGGCCCGAGCCGCTGGCCATGACCTTGGACATGAGCGAGGAAAAATCGGTGGCGATGTCCTTGTCGTCGAAGGACATGAACATCTTGAAGCCCATGACATCCTCGTAGAACTTCACCCAGTGGTTCATCTTCCCCATCTCGACGTTGCCGACGAGATGGTCGGTGTACTTCAGGCCGCACGGGTTCCTGGCGTTGTGGTCATTGAGGCTCTTGAAGAGGCCGGTCTGTGCGAAGCCGGGCATGAAGACGCCCCCCCCCGCCGCGCCCGTTCCATTCGCCTGCTTCACCGAGGGCAGCGAGTACGGCCCGCTGCCTGGCCGCTGCACGAACGAGTGAATGACCTCGCCATAGGTGCGGATCGCCGCGGTGATGATCGTGCCGTGCTTGTCGGTCTGCTCCGTCGGCTCCTGCGCGGAAGTGCCGCCGTTCTTGATCGCCTGGCGGAACGCGGCCTCGGCGTTGTGGACCGTGAACGCCACGTCCTTCACGCCGTCGCCGAAGTGCGCGACGTGGCGCGATGCCGGGTGGTCCTTGGTCAGGCCCGTGGTCAGCACAAAGCGGATGTTGCCCTGCGTGAGGTAGTAGTGGGCCGCATCGCGGGAGCCGGTTGTCTGGTCACGCACCTGCTCGCAGGTGAAGCCGAAGCAGTGGCAGTAGAAATACGCCGCCTGCTTGGCGTTGCCCACATAGAAGCGGACGTGGTCCACATCAATGAGTTGCAGCGGGTCGGTCGTGGACGAAAATGATGTCGTCGGGCGCGTCGCGGCGGTCGTCATGGTCGGCACTCCGGGGGCTGCCGGAATGATAGGGTTGGGCGAAAGGGTCTGACCGAACCCGTTCGCATGACCACGGGCGACACCGCCGCGGCACTCCCCGGATTCTCCGGGGGGCTCCACCGGGCAATGCTCGCTCAACCCATCCCGCTTCTCACCAACT
>CAYMWG010000465.1:0-1979 GCA_964393765.1 uncultured Phycisphaeraceae bacterium | reverse complement strand
TGTACTCCCACACCCCGTCGAGGGTCAGGTTGCCGTCGGCATCGTAAGTGAAGCCCTCGGGGTCCTTGGGCAGGAACACGTCCCACCACGAGGTGCGGATCAGGGCCGAGTTGATGTACTCAGACACGCTGATCTCTCCCACCACCGGCGCGGCGGAGTTGTCGAAACTCACCCGCTTGGCATAAATGCGCCCGTCGAGCCAGGCGGTGACGCCGCCCTTGAGAACTTGGACTCGGCCTTTGGCACGTCAACACCTGCTCAGGCACCGGCACCGGCCGCCTTCTCCCATGACTGAGGTCATACTGACCCAGGCCGATGCGTCAGGTCTTGAGATCAAAGCTCCCCACAACCTTGCCGCCCAACTGTTTCGATCAACTGATCCGAACTTCAGAGAGCGCCCCCCCCCGCGCCAAGCCGCTGTTCCAGAGAGACCTAGGCGACGGGACGACGGGCGCGGCGAAGTCGATAGACGCCTTCGATCCATCGGGCTGGGAGAGGACCCGGGATTGATCAACTGGGCGTCGTGAGCAGCGGTCAAATGCCGATTCTGCTCGCCCAAGCCCGCGGCTCGTCTCTTGGAGTTCACACCACGAACGCTCTCGCCGCGAATCGGTCGCGGTCGCGTGCGAAGTCGATGGGCGGATCGGGGAGTTTGAGGGCCTGCGGGTCGCGTCCGAGGCCCCGGCTGATCTCACGCTCCAGCCGGCCCGGGCGGCATAACTCTGCTGTGTTGGTCGAGGCGAGGATCACACTCTTCCCTCCGGGCGCGAGCAGCCCCGCCGCCTCACGCACAAGCCGCGCGTAATCGTCTACGGCGCTCCACGCCGGGATGCCCTTCTTCTTCGATCCCGCGGCGAAACTCGGCGGGTCCAGGATGATGAGGTCGTAGGTCAGTTGCTTGCGGCGGGCGTAACTGAAGAACTCGAACGTGTCCATGCGCGCAAAGCGGTGCTTCCCCTCGGCAACGCCCGCATCGAGGCTATTGTGCGAGAAGTTGCGCTTGCCCCAGTCGAGGTATCGCGCGGAGACATCGACGCTGGTGGCGTCGGCGCTGCCCATCGCCGCGGCAATGGAGAACGCGCATGTGTAGGCGAAAGTGTTGAGTACGCGCGCCGGCCGCCCGCGCGTGCGCTGATGCTCCGCGCACCATTTGGAGACCCATGCGCGGTTGTCGCGCTGGTCGAGGAAAAGGCCGGTGGAGAGCCCGTCGTACAGGCGGACCTCGAGTTTCCAGTGGTGCTCGGTGATGAGGATCGACTCGGGAAGGGACTCGCCCGCAGCGGGGGCGGGGTCGGTGACGACCGGGGGCAACTCGCCGCCGAGGCGCGAGCGGTCCTTGGCGAAGGGCTTGAGATACACCGCGCGGACACCGATGGGCCGCAGCACCTCGAGTGCTTCCGTTGCGGCCCGAACAGGATCGAACGTCCGGGGAGGACGGCCCTCGTAGACCACGAGCGTTGCGCCCTGGGCGTAGACGTCGATGAAGACGCCGTCGAGGCCATCGGCCCCGCCCGAGAACGCGCGGAAGGCCTGGGTCCGGCGGCTCTGCATGAGCGGAGCGCGGAGTGTGAGCGACTGAGTCAGCAAGTCCGTGAAAGCAACGGGTGCGCTGCGCGGCACACCGCGGCTCAACACGGGCGGGTTTGAAAGCGTCGCAGAGCGACGGCGGGGCTGGGGAGTCATGAGGATGCGTCAGGATATGGTGACGCGGCGGGCCATGGAAGCAAACTCAACTAGCACGTCTCGCTCCGCCACCCCTATTCGCGTGTCAGGGTGAAGCCGCTGGACCGTTTTGCACGCGTCCTCGACATCGGCCGCACGACCCGAATGGATCAGGTACGCCGCGGCGATGGTCGCGCTGCGGGAGTATCCCAGTCCGCAGTGCATGTACACGGTCCCGCGTCGGGCGTGATGATCGATGAAAGCCGCGGCGAGCAAGCACGCAGCGACACTCGGGGCGACCAAGTCGAGCAACGGGA
>CAYMWG010000464.1:0-1982 GCA_964393765.1 uncultured Phycisphaeraceae bacterium | reverse complement strand
TTCCCTCGCCGCGCTCGCCGCTGCCGCCGCCCTTGCCCCCACCGCCCTCGCCCAAACCAACATCACCGCCGCCCACAAGTTCGCCTGGCAGGAGAACTGCGGGTGGACGAACTGGCGCGATGCCGGCAGCCCCGCCGGCACCCAAGGGGCGCGCATCGGCGCGACGTTCCTCTCCGGGTTCGCCTGGGGTGAGAACATCGGCTGGATCAACCTCGGCGACGGCACGCCCGCCGGGGGGGGCGGCGTCGGCTACGCCAACACCGATGGCGCGGACATGGGCGTCAACCGCGATGCCGGCACCGGCAACCTCTCGGGCTTCGCATGGGGTGAGAATGTCGGCCGGATCAACTTCTCCGGCGGCGCACTGGCCACGCCCGCGAACCCGGCCCGCTTCGACGCGGCCGCGCCTGGGGGGGGGCGCCTTCGCGGCTATGCGTGGGGCGAGAACATCGGGTGGATCAACCTTGATGACGCGATCCACTATGTTGGTGTGCTGTGCCCCGCCGACTTTGACGGCAACGGGGTGCGCGAGGTCTCCGACATCTTCGCGTTCCTGAGCGCGTGGTTTGCGAACGCGGCGGCCGCGGACTTTGACGGCTCCGGCCTCCCGGTTGCCGTGCCGGATATCTTCGCGTTCCTGAGCGCGTGGTTCGCGGGGTGCCCGTAGGCGCTGTCCGCTATGCCATCAGGGGGGGAACGGAGCGGTTACTGATCCCGGCTCGGCACTTCGGTGCCCGCGATAGGGACCGCCTGATGTCCGCACTTCCTTCGCACACCCGCGCGGACGGACAATCTCGCTGCGAGCCGGAGGAGTGACTGCGGGGTGTCAAGCCCGTCGACGCCGGGCCGCCGCGAGTCCGCCGATGGCTAGAAGTCCCAGCGTGCCCGGTGCGGGAATCAAGTTGCCCGCGACAAGGTAGTCCTGCGCCCCGATGGAGGTCAGCGCGAAGACGGATGCCGTGAACTCGCCGTTGATCTGCCCAAGCCAGAGCGCGGCGGTGTTGATCGTGTCCTCGGGTGCGCTGTTCACCTGAAACACCCCTGTTGCGAGGTCCGGGGCATCGTCATTCACCAACTCCCAAACAGCCAGTTGGAATGCGGCGGCGTTTGAGTCGCTCGCAAAAGCATCGCCGTAGTGGCGTGCGACGAGTTCGGCGATGCGGGTCTCGCGTGCGAGACCCATGCCGCCGGGCACCGAGGTGGGCGCATCGCGGAGCAGGCCCAGGTCGAAGGAAACCGACTGGCCTCCGGCGATTGGTTCCGTGACTTCAATGCAGAACGATGGAAAGTCCGGCGTGAGGCCGGGCTGGTCGCCGGGGTTATCAAGGTTCCGGTGGAACTGGTACACGCCCGCGCGGGTCGTGAGCGCCCCGTTGGGACCGGTGATGCCTACATCCTGACCCGGGGCAACCCCAGTGAACGTGGCGTTGACAACCGCGGCGTGGGCCGCGCTTGAAGCAAGTCCGGCGAGCAAAGCAACTCGTGAAGCACGCATCATGGCAACGACTCCCCGCCCCCGCACCAGCGCGCGGCGACCGCCTGCACGTCACGGGCAAACTGCCGCGCAACGTGGAAAACACACCGGGATCGAAATGATTTCGATCCCGGCCGGACCCGAGACGGGCAGACGAAGGGAATCTCTCTCCCTCACCGGCCTCGCAAAGCGTCGGCGAACCGAGCGCTCGCGGTGAGCGTCTCACAGTTCGAAGTATTCGCCGCTGCGCACCAAAATGCTACCTAAGTCATTGCAAGACAATGACTAATGATGGTTTTCGGACTGATTTTCAGTCACCATTCTTGATTGCCTGCGGACTGTTGCGCAGCGGAGCGCGGTGTACACCGCGCTGCTTGCATCACATGAAGCAGTCAACAGCCGTTCGCGCTTCCGATGCCAAGGGACACGCGACAGTCCGATCAGTTACGCCGCGAACCATGCGGAGAGGAAGGCGAAGATATCGGGGACGGTGTTGCCGTTGGCCCCG
>CAYMWG010000463.1:0-1983 GCA_964393765.1 uncultured Phycisphaeraceae bacterium | reverse complement strand
GGGTGGGTGGGGGGCTGTTCGACCGCACCTCGCCTTGTGACAATCGGCGGTGCTAATGTCTTACCAGTAAGACACACAGGAGGCCCGTCATGGTGGCGATTGCAACTACGCAACTCTCGTCGAAGGGGCAGGTCGTTATCCCCGAGGAAATCAGGAAGCGACTGGGGCTCAGGCCCGGGAGCCGGTTCGTGGTGGTTGCCGAGCGTGGCGTGGTGATCTTCAAGACCATCACTACCCCCAACCTGGCGGAGTTCGACGGCCTGGTCGCCACGGCAAGGCGGCAGGCTCGCAAGGCCGGACTCCGCAAGGGTGGAATCAAGGCGGCGGTTCGCCGAGTGCGAGCGCGTGGGTGAAGGCGTTGCTTGATACGAATGTGATCGTTTCGGGGATCTTCTTCGGTGGAACCCCCGGCCGCATCCTGAGCGCTTGGCGCTCGGGCTCGTTCATCCTCGTAGCCTCGCCTCTGATTCTGGAAGAGTACAGACGTGTGGCGCTCGAGTTTGCTCGTGGGTTGTCATCATTCGATGTTGCGAACATTCTTGACCTGATTACCATTCACGCGGAGGTGGTCGGCGACCATCCGCTGGGCGCATCGGTCTGTCGCGATCCGCATGACGACAAGTTCCTGGCCTGTGGTTCGGTTGCCGGGGCAACACTGGTGAGCGGCGATAAGGATCTCCTGGCGGTAGACGGTGCGATGGGTGTAAGCGTGCTGTCGCCGCGAGCCTTTTTGACCAAACTCGCGAGATAAGCATTGGGCCGGGCGTGGTGGAAACCGGTTGCCGGGCGTTCGCGGGCACGCTGGAATTCCCCCATCCGCCTGCGGATACTCTTGGCCTGCCTGAACCGGCGGCGATGCCACCTTAGCTCAGCGGTAGAGCGATGCTTTCGTAAAGCATAGGTCCAGGGTTCAAATCCCTGAGGTGGCTCTTGATCGACTTTGCGGATGAACGGGGGGTTTTTCTGTCTCGCGCCCCGAAGCGGGTCGCCCGAGCCCGCCATGCCCGGCCGCCCCTTCCATCTGTCGCCCGCGGTTCCAGGCTCGGCCGCGGCGTGTGCCCACAGTCCCGAACTCCGGTTCGCGTTCATCGGCGGGGCACGCAAGAGCGGCACCACGTGGCTGCTGCGGATGCTCGGTGCCCACCCGGCGTTGCTGGCGATGGGGGAGGGCTTTTTCGTCGGCACATCGGGATGGGGGCTTTCGCACGCGATCGATGAGCGGGTCTTTGGCAACTGGGCCGCGATCGACGATGTTGCTTCGTCGTGGATGAAGGGGGTCGATGCCCAGGAGGGCCTTCGGGTGGCGCGGCGCGGGATGACCGAGGCGTTGATGCGGGCGGCCGCGGCACGATTGGGTAAGCCGGGCTTCCGCGTGCTGATCGACAAGAGCGCGTACGCCTACTCGCGGTTCGCGGGCCGTTTGCACGACCTGTTCCCCGAGGCGTCGTTCATCGATATTGTGCGGGACGGGCGGGACGCGGCGGTCTCGGACGCCTTCATGATCCTGTCGAAGGGGCTGTGGAAGCACTTCCCTGAGGAGAACCGCGAGCACATCGAGCGGGCGAGAATGTTCTTCATCGAGCACCGCGGCGAGCCGGTGCCGCTGTTCAACGAATGGCTGCTGCGTCGGTCGGCGCGGGAGTGGGCCGAGTCGATCGCCGGCTCGGCGGTCGCCCAGGTGTGCTTTGGCGAGCGGTATGTGCAGTTCAGGTACGAGGAACTGCTGGGAGCGCCCACTCTCGTCGTCCGGGCGCTGACGATGCTCGGAGTCGATGACACCGGCGAGGCGGTGGAGGTGTGCGTCCGCGCGGGAGCGTTCTCCAAACTCTCGGGCGGGCGCACGGCGGGGCAGGAGGACCCTGGGCACTTCTTCCGTAAGGGCGTCGCGGGCGACTGGGCCAACCACTTCCGCGAAGAGGATAAGCAGATCTTCAAGGATGAGGCGGGACGGGCGCTGCTCGGACTTGGATACGAATCGAGCGA
>CAYMWG010000462.1:0-1985 GCA_964393765.1 uncultured Phycisphaeraceae bacterium | reverse complement strand
GGTTTTGGCGTCGCTCTCGGCCTGTGTGCTCGCGGGCGTGGCGCTCGCGTGTGTCAAGCCGTCCTCGCCTCCGCTTGGTACCACGGAAACCGGCCCGTGTGGCGGGTGTGGCGGACCTGGTGGGATTTACGTTGTGTGTCCCGGAAATGACACCTGTCCGGGCGGTTCATTCTCCGGCTACTGGACTTGCACCAAAACTTTCGTCTGGGCGACCTGCAGCGATTTCATCAACGGCACCACGACGACCCCAGCGGGATGCTGCACAGGCGGCGTGTTTTTGCAGGCGAGTACCACGATCACCGCGAGATCTGTTCAAACCGGGTCGGGTAACTGCATCTTCGGGGTCATTCCGTTGCCTTGGTGAGTTCCACCGCGGCACACGATGAGGCGGCCTGAATGTTCTTGCGATGGCTTTCCGCGTGTATGGCGATTGGCGTTGCTGTGGCGTGCGCGGCGGCCCCTCAGCCCGTTCCCTCCAAAGATCCGTTCGAAGGCCTTGATCCAGGCTTGCCCAAGGCCGTGCGGATCGAGGCATGGAACCATTCCGAGGGGATGGATAAGCCGCCGTCCACGCAGATGAATATTGAGATCGCCCCAGACTGGGTACGATTTGAACTGTACATGAACCAGGGCGGGTTCGGCATGCAACTTCACAGCGTCAGATCGCACGACGCCCAGGAGTTTTTCGGTTATGAGATTCCTGATCGCACCGGGTCGGTTGCCGCTCGTGAGCCATCGTATAGAACCGGTGCGGGCAGTATTGCCTCGCCGATTGAGTACTGGAACGCGTTGCAAGGCCTCATCCGCGATGGCGGAACCCCGGCCGTCACCCATGATGGGCCTCTGAGCATCATCACCATCGACGCGGGCAGCCTTGGTCCGGCCACTTGGAGGTTCACGCTCGCGCGCGAGCCGATCGTGGAACTCCGGGAGATGCGGATCGACGTCGGTCGAGGGTCGATGCGGATGATCTACTCGGATTACCGAGACATCGACGGCGGTGGGCGGCATCCCTTCCGAGTTGAGATGGAGATCATTGACAAAGCAAAGGGTCCAGACACGCGCCCGAACCCGGTGATGCTGATCACCAAGGTCGAGCCGTTGACCGACCTTGCACAGCCCGCGCGCTGGGCTCTGCCCGATGAGGCTGTGATCGTCGACCACCGAACCGGCCAGGCCGTGAACGGCAAGGGCGAGCGGATCGACGTGCCGCCGCCGCAGACACCCGGAAGCGCACCGGGCGCTGCCGGGCGCATGGCAAGGTCGTGGCTTCCGACAGGGCTCGTGGTCGGGGGCATCGCCGTGGTCGCGGTGGGGGGCGTGGTCTGGGTCCGGCGCAGGTTCGCCGCGTAACTTGGACTTGAATACGGTCTGGCCCGCGGTTTGCGTAGGTTCACGCCATGCGTATCGGCGATCTCAGCAACGACGGCGCGATGCCCGCACTGGAAGCAATGGTGCGCTTCGCGGGCGGACGCCAGCGACTCATCGCCCACAACATCTCGAACATCAGCACACCGAACTTTCAGCAGGTCGATGCGGACCCGGCGGAGTTCCAGCAGAGTTTGGGCCGCGCGGTTGACCGTCGGCGAAAGTCCGGCACGGCGGGCTCGGGGCTGAGCATCGAGAACCGGGCTGGGACGGGAGTCCGGCAGAACGCGGACGGGTCGCTGACACTTGATGCGCTGGCGAAGAAACCGTCGCGCAACATCCTGTTCCACGACCGCAACAATCGCGGCATCGAGGAACTGATGAGCGACCAAGCCGAGAATCTGGCGGCCTTCCGGGTGGCCTCGGACTTGCTCAGGAGCAGGCACGACCTGCTCCGGATGGCGATCGGGGAGCGCGTGTAAGGTCGAGAATCACCTGATCCGGGTGGAGAACTGCTGTGTACGGTGCGCTTGAAATCTCAACCAGCGGTCCTGCTGCTCCACCGCATACGCGGCCAGAACCCCGTTATGGGAACTCATCTGCGCAAGGCACTTGAT
>CAYMWG010000461.1:0-1985 GCA_964393765.1 uncultured Phycisphaeraceae bacterium | reverse complement strand
CGCGCAAGCGCCCCGTTCGGGTGGGTGGCGCGCAATGCTCAACCGGAATCCGTATGACGGGTCGGTTCCTGGGTACCACGCTGCGCCGCGGCGTGCGACTCCCCACGCGAAAAGATCCGCTGGGGACCGGCGGGGTGCCCAAAGGGCATCCCTCTGACAGACCCTCGCTTTCCTCAGTCATCTGCCAATGACGATCAGTTCCGGAAATCCGAAGAACAAGGTCGCGCCATCCTCGGATCGCCACAGCCAGAGCGGTCCGGAAGGAGTCTCGAGCATAACGGCGGCCGAGGGATTGCGCGCCGAGCCAAGCGACATGTGGTACTCCCTTCGCGCCGTCTCCGGGATGTTCGCCCCGGCGTGTCGCTCCCAAACGACGATCCAATCACCCCCCTCGACCCCACTCGCTCGCCGCGCACTGAGCGAGACCGGCCCGTAGATCGTCTTCAACAGGACTGGGGACTCGCCTAAAACGCATCGATCCGGCGCGACCACCCACGGGATACTGGCGGTTCGAAGCCGGACCCAGTTCGCCAGCCGACCCTCGCCCGCACCACAGGCGAGCAGCACGAGGGCCATGACGACGATGCCGATCGGAAAGACACGCAGGAGCCGGACATGCCTCTCCCGCACAGTGGCCGTCCGAGCCAGATCGCGCGGCGAGGGCTCGCGGCCGCATTCGGGGCACGGACGGTCGGCGAGCCCGCGCAGAGGGTACCGGCATCGAGGGCAGACTCGTGCTTCGGCCGACGCCAGGTTGCGCGCGTGCGGCGGGAGAAAGTACATCGACAGCGCGAGCGCACAAGCGGCCCACATCACCATGATCGCGCTCCCCTGCATCGCACCCGGCAGCACGTCGATCAGCAATCGCGAGCGTCCGAGACGGTCGTATCCGGCGTGCCAACAAAGCGCGGCGGCCAACGCGGCGACCCCGGCGCACCAAGGCGCAGCCGACCGAACCGCAGAGCGCACCGCGCCGAGCCGATCGCGCCAACCCAGTTCGAAGGGCACGATCCGAGACCGGGTGCCGCGGATCGCAAGCAACGCGGTCAGCGCGAGTGCAACACCAAGCGAAGCGCCAAGGCAAACGGCCGCGTACCGGACTGAGGCAACGGGCTGGTCGTCCACATACCTGTGCATCACGCCGGTCCAGTTCACTGCGCGGCCTTCGCCGACAGCAAGCTCCCTGGCGTTCGAGAACCAGGCGGCGAGGTGGGCGACGTCAGTCGGGGTCAAATGCGTGCTGCCGGCCCGAATCTCACGTCGCATCTGATTCCACAGGGCAACGCGGGTGCCCTGGAGCGCTGCAAAGACCGCCAGCGCTGCGGCGACACTCGGCCAGGACAGCCGGAAGGCGGCGTCAAGCGTGTCCAGGATGGCCCCCAAAAGGGATTGAGAACCCGGCCCCGATCGCTCGGGGCCGGGACTCGCGTTACCGCTCAATACCACGTCTCCTGACTCACGATCGTGCATCCGGCCGGCGGGCATCCGGCTGGGGCCGTCGCGCCCCCGCCGCAGTTGTAGTAGGTGATGGTCTGGTAGATCCGTGGTGGGAGGCCGCCGACGCTCTGCGAAGACACGATGCAGAACCATGTCCCGCTCGTGCTGCTGCATGTGCAATTGGCCCACCCGCCTGCGGGATTCGCGGGGTTGTAGCAGGGAGGGCGGGTTGGCCAGGCGGAGGGAGGAGGAGGCGTCGGCAGTGTCCAACCCGGCGGAGGGCAGGCCGGGGGATAGTTGGGATTCGTGATGGGTGCCCGGGGAGTGGTCACGCCAGGCGGTCCACCCGGACGCCAACTCGGAGCGATCAAGATCAAGCATCCGTTTGCGTTGTGATACCTCACCGTCGTCCCGCTGACATACCCGCTTTGGTTTGCCAGGAGAACCGTCGCATCCAGCGGCGAGGCAAGCGCGAACGGCCCATCGAGCCTGCCGCTGGTCGTGTCGAGCAGCACGAACGCGTCGTCGAACGTCACGCCCACCAGTGG
>CAYMWG010000460.1:0-2001 GCA_964393765.1 uncultured Phycisphaeraceae bacterium | reverse complement strand
CGACGACGCTGACGCTCGGCGACCTGGGCTCCTGCGCTGGCGCGGTGGCGTGCCTCCCATCGGGCGGTTGCTGTGTCGCCGGCGTTTGCAACGTCCAGACGGAAGCGGGCTGCCTCGCCGCGGGAGGCAACTACCTCGGAGATAACTCCAACTGCGGTCAGGGCAGCGGCCCCGCGTTCACCTACATCAGCAACCCGGCGCTCGCGATCCCGGACAACGGATGCGTCGCCGCCGGCTTCGTGACAGACTCCCTCGTCGTGCCGGACTCGTTCATTGTCGGCGATGTCAACGTCCGCGTCGAAGTCCCCGACCACACCTTCATCGGCGATCTGCGCATCCGGGTCGTTCATGGCGCGACCACGATCGCCCTCTTGGAGCGCCAGTGCGGCACCAACCTCGGACTCGATGTGACCTTTGACGATGAGGGCGCGACGCTGGTCTGCGCGATGCCGACAGTCGGCACCTACAGGCCGACCGGGACAAACACCGGTCCACTCTCGGCGTTCGATGGTGTGGACTCAGCGGGCACATGGACGCTCGAGATTTGCGATGGCGCGGGTGCCGACCTGGGCACGCTTTCGAGTTGGACGCTCTCGCTGGTCGAGCAGGACGCCTCGGTCTGCGGCCCCGCGTTCTGCGATGCCGACTGGTGCCAGGACGGAACTGTCGGTGTGCCCGACATCTTCTGCTTCCTGTCCGATTGGTTCGCCAACGATCCTGTTGCTCGCAACTACGGCGGCACCAACGGCGTCCCGGCGATCTTCGCATTCCTCTCCGAGTGGTTCGCCGAGGGCACCGGCCCCTGCCCGTAATCTGACCGCCTGATCAGAACCGGCACAGCACCCGCAACTTTCACAAGGCCCCCGTCACGCGACGGGGGCCTTTTCATGCGCTGCGGGTTCCGATCGCCATCCCGCGCCGCATTCCGGGCATCGAAGTGCGCCGAGTGTTGCACTCATGTCGTAGCCGCACGCATCGCAGCGAGAGGCGTACCAGCGCTTGCGGCGGCGAGCGACGATGGGCAGCAGGACCGCGGGGCCGAAGACAAACAGGCCGACCGTCCCGCACGCCGAGAGCGCCCAGAAGGTGCCCGTATCGCAGTAGCAATCCGTCTTGCGCCGCATCATCACATCCAGCGGCATGATCGCGACGGCCTCGACCGTCGTGCCCATGAAGACCGCCGCGGCGATCCGCGAGAGCGCGGTCTCGCGCCGGCGGCGCGCCATGAATCTCACGATCAGCGGCGTCGCGATCAGCCAGCCCACGCCGACCGAGCCGAGGATGACCAGAAGCAATGGTTGCTCGATCGAGCCTCTGTGTTCCCACTGCCAGAGTTGAACGAGAGCGAAGCCGCTCGTCGCGACCGCGCCCCACAGGAGCGCGACGGCCACGCCCGCGGCGGCGGCTGAAAGCCACAGGGGCACGCCGCGCCCGTCGAGGCGTGCGGCCGGACGGCGGACCGGCAGCAGAAAAAAACCTTGCAGGAGTGTGAAAACCAGAATGCCGCCCGCCGCCCAGGGTGCCCAGTGCGGGTCCGTCAGCAGGTGGAAGAGGTCCGAGAAATCGAAGGAATAGAGAGGGCCAGCGGAGCCGCCCGAGTTGGCGTTGAGCGTAATCCACGCCCCGGCGAGGACATAGGCTAACGCGCCTTGGAGGAGCCAATACACCGACAGCAGAACGGCCCGGCAAGGCAACCGGGGCGGGGGCATGTTGGCGAGCGGGGACGGTAGCGCAAGGGAGGCGTAAGGCTCGGGATTTGCCATTATTCGGGCCGTGACGGGCTTGCGTTAGAACCGGGGGTAGGCTAGGAGCGAACATCAAGGGGCACCCGTCAGTGGTGCGTTTGGTGGCGGTCAGTTCACGGAAGCGAAAGGTCTGGGATGCCCATGATTGGCTGGCACTTTGCACGCGCTGCGTGCGTGGCGATGGCAATGGCGGCGGGGTCGGCGGGTTTCGCTGACGCGCATCAACCGAGCGCGGCGTTGGCCCCCACCACGCCCC
>CAYMWG010000459.1:0-2005 GCA_964393765.1 uncultured Phycisphaeraceae bacterium | reverse complement strand
TGGCCAACAACCAGGCTTCCCCGTCGGACGACAACTTCCGCACGGGCACGATCCTCGACTTCGGCGACATGGTGCTCAACAGTTCCAGCAGCACCAACGTGAACGTCACGTTCACGATGTCCGACGCGTTCGGCAACTCGATCCAGACCGCCGCGACACGGGCGGGTGCGTTCGACATCGTCTGGGCGCAGTTCAACGTCGTCCCCACCCCCGGCGCATTCGCGCTCCTGGGCCTCGGCGGCCTCGCGGCCGCCCGTCGCCGCCGCGCCTAAGCCGCTTCGGTTGACAACCTGATCTCATGCAGCCGCCCGGCCATGTCGCCGGGCGGTTGTCTTTTTGTCTTTGGAGGCCCGGCACCGAGGCCGGTCCACCCAAGAAAAAAGCCCCGAGCAATCATGCCCGGGGCCTTGAGAGTTCACTGTGTCATCGGTCCTTACGAACTCGCGCCGACCTTCTCGCCGCCGCCGCCGCCGTTGCCGCTCGTACCGGACTCTGCCTTGGCCTGCTCGGGCACCTTCTCGACCGGCGCATCGGTGGTCTCGAAGAAGAGCATCTCCGCGGGCTTGCCGTCGGGAAGGTCCTTGTGGGTCACGGCGATGTTGCAGGGGCGCTTGATGCCCTGCTGGAGCAGCATCTCGCTGAGCGGGTCCTCGATGTAGGTGCCCACCGCGCGGCGGAGGGGTCGAGCGCCGTAGTCCGGGCTGTACCCCTTGTCGATCAGGAAGTCCTTGGCCTTCTGGTCGAGGGCGAGGTAGATGCCCTGGGCCGCGAGGCGCGTGTGGACCTTGGAGATCTCGTAGTCGACGATCGAGATGAGGTCCGCCTTGGTGAGGGGCCGGAAGACGATGACCTCGTCGAGACGGTTGATGAACTCGGGCCGGAAGAAGCGCTCGATCTCCTTCATCAGGATCGTCTTGATGTTGTCGAAGTCGACGGTGTCGCTGCGCTTCGAGAAGCCGAACCCGCCGCCGCCCTTGATGAGGTCGGCGCCGATGTTGGAAGTCATGATGAGCACGCAGTTGCGGAAGTCGACGTTGCGCCCGAAGGAGTCTGTGAGGCGACCCTCTTCCATGATCTGCAGGAGCATGTTGAAGACGTCGGGGTGGGCCTTCTCGACCTCGTCGAGCAGGATCACGCTGTACGGCCGCCTGCGGACGCGCTCGGTGAGTTGGCCGCCCTCCTCGTACCCGACGTAGCCGGGCGGGGCGCCGACCAGGCGGCTGACGTTGTGCTTCTCCATGTACTCGGACATGTCGAGGGTGATAAGCGCATCCTCGTCGCCGAACATGAACTCGGCGAGCGTCTTGGCGACCATCGTCTTGCCGACGCCCGAGGGGCCGACGAAGATGAACGAGCCCATCGGGCGCTTGGGGTCCTTGAGGCCCGCGCGTGCCCGGCGGATCGCCTTGGCGATGGCCTTGATGGCCTCGTCCTGCGACACGACCTTCTTGTGCATCTCCTTCTCGAGTTCGAGCAGGCGCTGGGCCTCCTCCTTCTCGAGCCGCTGGAGCGGCACGCCGGTCATCTTGCTCACGACCTCGGCGACAACGTCCTCATCGACGATGCCCGAGACCTCCTTGGCCTTCTCGCGCCACTGGCGCTGGATAGTCTCCTTCTCGCGGCGCATCTGCTCGGCCTTGTCGCGCAGTTCCGCCGCCTTCTCGTAGTCCGCGGCCTTGACGGCCTCGTCCTTGGCGACGCTCAACCGCTCGATCTCGCCCTCCAGGTCCGCCATGTTCGGCGGCTTGGTCATGCTCTTGATGCGGACCCGCGCGCCCGCCTCGTCGATCACGTCGATCGACTTGTCGGGCTGGACCCGGCCGGAGATGTAGCGCCCGGACAGTTCCACCGCGGCCTGGATCGCGCCGTCGGTGATCTGCACCCGGTGGTGCTTCTCGTACCGGTCGCGCAGGCCCTTGAGGATGGCCACCGACTGCTCGGCGTTGGGCGGGTCCACGACGATCGACTGGAAGCGGCGGGCCAGGGCGGCATCCTTCTCGATGTA
>CAYMWG010000458.1:0-2015 GCA_964393765.1 uncultured Phycisphaeraceae bacterium | reverse complement strand
GGAGTTCGGCGGGCGAGGCAAAGCTCGCCACGGATTTGGGCAGGTACTTGTATGCCCCGGACCTGTCGCCGCTGATGAGCGTGGCGGTAACGGGCATGATCCGCATGCAGTAGACGCCATTGAACCACCGCATAAGCGCATTTGGCGGGTCGGCAAACTCGAGGATGACCAGGCGGCCGCCGGGCCTGAGAATGCGCCGGAACTCGCCGAGCGCGCGTGCCACATCCTGCACGTTGCGGATGCCGAAGGCAATGGAGACGACATCCGCGCTCACATCGGGAAGGTCAAGGTCCTGAGCGTCGCCCTGGATGTACTGGACCCTCGGGTGCGCCTTGCGTGCCCTCGCGACTTCGAGCATCTCTCGCGTGAAGTCGATGCCAAGCACTTTCCCCGCACCCATTCTTTCCAGCGCTCTGGCAAACGCCAGCGACAGGTCACCTGTGCCGCACGCGACATCGACGACGGTCTCTCCGCCGCTGAGCGCTGCCGCGCAGACCGCGAAGCGTCGCCACGCCTGGTCGCGCCAAATCGAGTGCAGGCGGTTGTTCAGGTCGTAGGCCGGCGCGATCGCCGCGAACATCTCGCGCACGCGCACGGCCTTGTCGGCCGCCGCATGGACATCGCCCGCGAGATCACTCTTCCCCCATGCCGGCGGCACTGAGAACGCATCGGTCGTCATGCCGGAATCGTACCCGGCCTCGGCGTCAGTGCGGCGCAATCGCCCGCGGCATGAAAGTCCCTAAATCTGAGGCATCGATCGCGAACAGCCAGACATGCGACGGTGCTTCGTCCTTGAAGTCGTTGTCCGTCGTCACGACGAGCATCCGTCGGCCATCCGGCAGATCTGGGCCGAAGCACAGTCCCTCGATCTTTTCGGGCATATCCGGACCGGCGAGCCTGAATCGTGGGTCAAGGAAGTCGAGCAGTTTGCGCTTGCGGGCGGGCTGTATGGTGGCGGGAAGTTCGGTCGCCGGGAGGGAATCAACGCCGCTGACATCTGTTGCGCCCTGGAGATCGACGGCGAAGATCGCGCGGAACTTCGCCTTGTCGCCCGCCTTGCCGTCACGCTCTACGACCAGCAGCCCCGCCTCGCCAAACGCGAGAACCTCGCTTACGCCGAACGATGCCGAGTTGAGCGGGTAAACCAGTTCGCGTGTCGCTCCGGTCGCGGGATTCAACTCCAGCAATCGGATGTTGCGCCCGGTCCGCTCATTCTCGGGGTCGAGCGCGCCATCCTGGATCAGCGGGCTTTGCGGGATCGCGTACAGGCGCGAACCATCGGTCGAGATCGCCAGGCCCTCGAAGCCCCGGTTGGGCTGGCGGCCCGACGTATTGTGCGGCGGGAGTTCCTGATCGGGATCGCCACCCGGGTTTGCGATGAGGAACTTGGCTGGCGGCGCGATGCGCCGGATGTGGCGGCCCTCGGCGGAGAACTCGTCAATCCACGGGCCGTACTCGTCGGAGAGCCAGAGCGTTCCGGTGGGCGAACATCGGATGCCCTCGGGATCGAGGCGCACGCCCGCGCTCTGGTCCCCGACCTTGTAGTTGCCGGTGTTGCCCCAGTACGGCTGCCCCTCCGAAGTGGTCACCAGCACCGTCTGCGCGATCGAGACCTTGACCTCTCGCGGGTCTCCGGATGGCGGATCAATCTCGATGTAATGCACGCGGCAGTGGAAGGCGGTCGACCCGTCACCCGGGCCGCGATCGGCGGCGACGACATAGCGATTGCGCTCGCCGGTCCACGCGATGGCCGAGCCCCAGCCACCAAAGCGGTCGTGGGGGATGCCGCTGCCGATGGTGTTGCTCAGGCCCGACAGATCCGACGTGTGCGCGGGGATGACCGCTCGCCCGATGAGTTCGACATCCGCTCTGGCCGCCGAGCACGCGACTCCCATCGCGGCGACCGCCATGCTCCAAAACCCGATCCGTCGTCCTTGCATCGTGCCGCTCCGTAATGCGCCAGGGCGCGCCAGGGCCACCGCCCGCGCTCACCATAGAGGCTCGAATCCCCGCAT
>CAYMWG010000457.1:0-2024 GCA_964393765.1 uncultured Phycisphaeraceae bacterium | reverse complement strand
TGCGAAGTGGACGACGCCGTGAGCGACAGGCTGTGCCATCGCGTCTCAGGCCGATCCATCGGCCTTGCTCGCTGTAGGCCAGGCCTTCAGGCATGGTGTCCCTCGATTAAAACAGGGCGAGGCTTGGCGCGCGGCTGTCGCAGAGGTTGACTGTCACCCCGTCTTACGCTTGCGTGTCACTTTGTCTTTGGGCGGTGGCTTGTCTTTGCCGTAGCTTTCGGTTTGACTACCGCACCATGTGCGCCGCGGCCTTCTCGAAGCTCATGCTGGACTTGAGACGTTCGGGCGACGGGCCGGGCCTCGCCATGCTGGTCTGCTTGCTCTGCTGCTTGCGTGTCTTCATGACTCAATCCGTTCGCTGCGCTGTCGTCTTTCGGATAGCCAGCCATACCAGCGGCCGTCGGTAGCGACAGCAAGCCCATCATCGGACCCACCGCCTCGATTTTGGCTAAGGTCGATTGGTGGAACTCCCGCCAATACGGCCATGCCGTCATGATCGCCTGAACCTTTGCCCACGCGATGCGGCGATCCATGTCCTGCTCCACCGGGTCAAATAGAAACACCACTTGGAGTATGGCGCGGATGAGTGTGCCAAAGTTTTCGGCGCTCTGATAGCTGTCCGGCTGTTCGGTCGATGGCGGGTCGCTCTGATACAAGACACTAAATCCCATGCTCACCACGGTCAACGGACCGCTGTGAACTAGATCCTGCTTTGTGAGGATGTGCCCCAACTCTCTCGGAGGCCGCTTGGCCACGTCCTCCGGAGAGAGAATCTCGCATGTGAACCCGAGCCAAGACACCCGGACAAGCTTCACTGGCGATCGAAGCGACTGTCCAAGCTGAACGGCTCCAGCAGCGGTCAGTATACGATCACCCATACTTCTGCTCTCCGCCAAGCTCTTCAACGGAGACGCCAGCAACACCGGAATAGTCGCTCGAGTACACCCTGCCGATTAGGCCTTCGGCGTATTCAGCACCGCGCCAAGCCACGCGAGTACCGCCATCCACCTGCCGCACGAAGCGGGCAACCACTCCCCTGCCGGAAGCCACATTATTGACAGCGATTGCAGACTCAACCTCGCGCACATCGATAGGTAGCCGCATTTCATCGGCAGGACCCCAGACAAGGTGCGAGGCGCGATCAAGCGCAAGCGCCACATCGGCCAATGTCTCCATCGTGAAGTTGTGCGAGCCTTCGAGGATCTTGCTGATCTGTGACGGCTTGCAATCCAACCTGCGCGCGAGCCAGGCCTGATTGTGATTGGACTGACGAAGTAATCGCAGGATGCCATGCGAGGCCTCTTCGAGGAAGCGAGCGCGATTTGACTCCCTTGCATATTCGTCAAGCGGCTCGGCGAGTTCTGCTTTCCTAGCCATTGCTTTGTGCCCTTCGGTAATGCTCCTGCCGGAACCGCTCCGCTCGCTTTGCCGCTGCCAACACCAGATTCTTCTTCGGCTTCGCTTCGATGTGGGTAATCCACCATACGCCATCCCTGAACGCGAATGCCCTTAACAGCGGGTTGTCGATCTTGATCTCGTAAATCCCGTCAGAGCCCTGCACCAACCGCACCTTTCGGAAGTCCACCAGGTCTGTCGTGTGGCACAGCAATCTAAATCGCTGCTCAAACTTCGCCCTCGCCTTGATTGGCAAGGCTGCCCAGTCTTTGTTCGCGGGGGCACCCCGTGCTAAGAAAACTTGCCCATGTGGACCGAATGCCAGCTTGACATCGGCCCCTACGGCCATAGTGTTCACCTATATGCTACCACTTGGGCGGGCCTAGTCCAGCTTCGACCAGGCATTTCAGCCATTCTGTCTCTTTGTCCGCGATGCTAGGGGGTTATACCAGCTTCTCGGACTGTCCGCAAAAACGCGAAAAAACGCATTGGCGGGGCTCAAGCGGACCTCCACATCCAACGCGGGGGGGTCGATAGCCGCGCAAGTCTCATGCAGAACTCGTGTGGCCAACTCTACTTCACGCAGCGGTACACAAACGCCGGCGGCATGTTGCGCCACACCACCCGCC
>CAYMWG010000456.1:0-2058 GCA_964393765.1 uncultured Phycisphaeraceae bacterium | reverse complement strand
CGGCGCTCGGGCAACCGCCCCGGGCTCTCGCCCTGCTCCAGAAGACCGAGAAGCGACAGAAAACTGTCGGCGACGAGTTGTACAAGTCCTACCAGCGTCAACGGCTGGAACTCATCAGCCACCTCAACCTGCACGACGGCAAGCCGCTCAACGAAGCCATCCGGATCGCTCAGAAACTCCTCGACCGCATCATCTTCATCGCGTTCTGCGAGGACCGCGAACTCCTGCCCGAGCGCACGCTCGCCCGCGCCTACGAGCACCTTCCCGCCTTCGCCGCCGGCACCAACCCGCGCTGGAAGAACTTTCTGGGGCTGTTCCATGATGTCGACAAGGGCGCGAACGGCCTGCGCAAGATTTCCGCGTTCAACGGCGGCCTCTTCGCCAGGGACGACGCGGTCGACAATCTCGACCTCGACGATGAGCCGTGGACGACCGGGTTCAAGGGCTTCGGAGACTTTGATTTTTCCGAGGAAGTGAACGTCGAAGTCCTTGGCCACCTTTTCGAGCGGTCCATCACCGAACTCGAAAAACTCCGCGTAGGCGGACTCTTCGCCCTCCGAGGCGCGGTTGAAGAAGTCAACGGCCACGCAAACGGGAAGGGCAAGGTCAAGCCCGCCAAAGGTGGGGCCCAGAAGCCCGCCCGCACCGACGACGATTCCCCGCTCTCAAAGATGCCCAAGAGCGCCCAGCGCAAGCGCTTCGGCATCTACTACACGCCCCCGGCCTTCACCAGCCTGATCGTTGAGCGCACCGTCGATGCGCTCGTGCGCGATCGCTTCGCCGCGCTCGCCAAGCAGCACAAGGTGGACCCGGAGGCCCGCGAGAATCAGGACGCGGCCAGGCTCCGCAAGTACTGGTCGGCCTGCCTCGAAGCCTTGAAGGCCGTCACCGTCTGCGACCCCGCGTGCGGCTCGGGCGCGTTCCTCATCCGTGCCTACGACGCGCTCGACGCCCACTACAAGGCCGTCGTCCACGGCCTGGGCGGAGCCGGTCTCCCGACCGGCGATCTTGCCCCCATCGAAGACTCCATCCCCGACCTGATCCTCAACCACAACCTCTACGGCGTGGACCTCTCGCGCGAGGGCGTGGAGATCACGCAGCTCGCCCTGTGGATCCGCTCGGCCCGCAAGGGCAAGACGCTGGCCGACCTCTCCAAGCACATCATCCACGGCAACTCGCTGGTCTCGGACAAGGCGGTCGATCCCTACGCCCTTGATTGGGCCAAGACCTTCCCGCACGTCTTTGGTGGCTCCGCTCTCCAGAGCGGAGAGGCAATGCAAGGCAAGAACAAAGACACTGCTCTGGAGAGCAGTGCCACCAAAGGCGGCTTCTCCTGCGTGATCGGCAACCCGCCGTGGGAACGGGTCAAGGTTCAGGACCGCGAGTTCTTCTCTCTCACCGACCCCGACACCGCCGAGGCCGTCAGCGCCGCCGACCGTAAGAAACGCATCGCCGCGATGCCCACGGCCAACCCCGAGTTGCACACGTCGTACCTCGCCGCCCGCGAGAACGCGCAGAAAGTCCTCGACTATGCACGCGGCTCGGGGCGGTATCCGCTCACGGGCAAGGGGGACGTCAACCTCTACATGCTCTTCGCAGAGTTGGCCCGCTCGCTGGTCGCGCCGGGTGGCCTCACCGGCATCCTCGTGCCCTCGGGCATCGCCACCGACGACACGACCAAGGAGTTCTTCAGCGGGCTGATGGACGACAAGCGTCTGGTGTCGCTCTACGACTTCGAGAACAAAGAAGCCCACTTCGAGGATGTCCACCGCTCGTTCAAGTTCACGGCCCTCGTCTTCGGCGGAAGGGAACGCACGACCGAGCGGGCCGACTTTGTCTTCTTCGCGCACAGCGTCGAGGAAACGTCGGACGTCTACAAGCAGCGGCACATCCCCCTGACCGCCGCCGACATGGCGCTCCTGAACCCCAACACCAAGACCTGCCCCATCTTCCGCACCCGCCGCGACGCCGACCTGACCAAGGCCATCTACAAGCGCGTCCCAATCTTGATCGACGAGAACCGCAAGCAGGGCGGCAACCCGTGGGGGATCAAGTTCT
>CAYMWG010000455.1:0-2063 GCA_964393765.1 uncultured Phycisphaeraceae bacterium | reverse complement strand
GCCCGACGGGCGCGATCGCCGCGGCGGCGACCACCAGTCTGCCAGAGCACCTCGGCGGGTCGCGCAACTGGGACTATCGCTACTGCTGGCCGCGCGATGCCGCGATGGCGGCCGCGGCCCTCGTGCGCCTCGGCAACACGGGGCACGCCCTCAAGTTGCTCGACTGGCTGCTGAATGTCGTCGACCGAAGCGAGTCGCCCGACCGCTTACGGCCCATCTACACCGTGACGGGCAACAAACTCGGGACCGAGGGGGAGGTCGGGAACCTTGCCGGGCACGGCGGAAGCCGGCCCGTACGGATCGGAAACGCCGCTGCCCACCAGGTCCAACTCGACATGTTCGCGCCGATAGTGCATCTTGTCGCCATGCTCGCGGAGACTGGCGCGCCGATCTCTCCGGACCACTGGCGGCTTGTGCGGGCGATGGTGCAGGCAGTTGAGGCCAGGTGGCAGGAGCTCGACCACGGCATCTGGGAGATGCGCGGCCCCAAGCGGGCGCATGTGCATTCGCGGGTCATGTGCTGGCACGCCGTCAACCGCGCGCTGGTGGTGGAGGAGTTGTTCACCGGGCGGCGGACCGCGGGCTGGGAGCGCCTGCGCGACGAGATCGCGAGCGACGTTCTCTCGCACGGCTGGAACGCCGAGGCGGGGGCGTTCACCATCGCCTACGGCGACCCGCAACTCGACGCCGCGGCCCTGGCCATCGGCCTTACGGGGCTCCTGCCACCCGGCGATCCGCGCCTCATCGCCACGATCGAGCGCGTGCGGGAGCAACTGCTTCACGGCGGCGGGGTGTACCGGTACCGGCTCGACGACGGCCTGCCCGGTCAGGAGGGCACGTTCCTGCTCTGCACATCGTGGCTGATCGAGGCGATGGTCCTCATCGGACGCGTGGGCGAGGCGCGGGCGCTCTTCGACGGCTACGCCGCCCTGGCCGGACCTACCGGGCTCCTCGCCGAGGAATACGACCCGGACCTGAAACTCGCGCTGGGCAACTTCCCGCAGGCATACTCCCACCTCGGGCTGATCAACTGCGCAGTGGCGCTCGCCGCGGCGGGCGAACGAGACTAAGGCTGCGCCGGACCGCGCGGCTTGGGCTCGGCGGGTGTCTCGGGCAGTTTGGCCAGTGCGGCATCTAGTTTGGATGGGTTGATAGCCGGCCCGTGCGCGACAAATGCGGCGCGAAGCGCACTGCGCTGGGAGGGAGTCGACGGGTAGCCTGCGAGCAGCGCACCGGCATCAACGGGCCTGCCCATGCTGTCGAGTATCGCGATGAACGGGCAGGGTGCGCCGGGCTTCTCGGTGATGCGGTCCATGACCAGTCTGCCGGTCGTCATGCGCTGCGGATCGACCTTGAGAATCAAGTAGCCCGCGCCGAGGGTCTCGGCGACAGCCGGGTCGTTGAACCACCTGTGCAACTCGGCGGACGCGGCCGACTCGGGCTCGCCGAACCAGACCAGCAGTTTCTTGCCCGCGCGCCCCGCGAAGACCAGTTGCTCGCTCACCACCGACATCGCGACCTTGGGGATCGCGCGATTGTCGGACAGAAAGCCGAAGACCATCTGCTCGTCGTACACGCGCTGCATCGTCATGGGCTTGGCGAGCATGCCGCTGCCAGCGAGCGAAGCAGCGCCCTTGGAGGTGAGTGGATCGATGATCGTCAGGGCCGGCGCGCCGCCGCCGGGCGCGCGGATGTCGGTGCCGAGCGACTTGGCCAGGTCGAGGTGCTTCTGGTTTGAGAACTGCTTGCCCAGGTCGATCTTGACGAACTCATACTCCGACTCAACCAGCGCGCGAAGGCGCGGGACTTCCCATTCGAGCAGGTCGTGGAGTTCGGAGCAGAAGCCGCAGTAGTTCTCGCCCCACATCACCAGCACCCGCCGGTTGTCGGCCATTGCGCGGGCGAGCGCGGCCTGCACCTGCATTGCGCCATCGGCACTCTCATCGTAGAGTTCCAGCGGGAAGGCGATCTTCTTTCCCTTGGGGCCGGGGTACACCGTCTTGCCATCGGGCGTTGTCTCGGGCTGGCGGACGGTGGGCGGAGGGGCCACCACGGGTGTGGGT
>CAYMWG010000454.1:0-2065 GCA_964393765.1 uncultured Phycisphaeraceae bacterium | reverse complement strand
GAGCCCCATACCGGTTTTCGAGACCGGCGCGTTTAACCACTCTGCCACCTCTCCGGGTGGAAGGGCAATCGTTGGGGGACGGCGGGCCGGGGTCAACGAGTGCCCAATGCCCAGATGGTCAAATTGCCACAGAGGTCAACCATCATCGCGCCACCACAACGGATCGGGCACGCCGTCAAGCCGACCACTCAGTTCAACAACAAAAAAAGCCCCGACCACAGGGCCGGGGGGAAGGGTGTGCGTTGCGGATGTCACGGGTGAGATGCTCGTATTACGCCCGTGGTATGTCTACTTCTTGTCGTCCTTGACCTCGAACTCGGCATCGATGACGTCGCCGGCCGCGCCTGCGCCGCTCCCACCGGGCTTGCCCTCGGCGTTGGAGGATGCGCCGGGCCCTCCGCCCGCACCCCCGCCACCCGCGGTCTTGGCCGCCTCGGCCTCATAGATCGCCTTGCCGAGTTCCATAGAGACCTTTTCGAGTTCCTTGATGGTGCGCTCGATGGCGTCCTTGTCGTCGCCCTTGATGGCGGTCTCGAGAGCGGAGACCGCCGACTCGATCTTGCCGCGAATGTCCGACGCGACCTTGTCGCCGTGCTCTTCCAAACTCTTGCGTGTCTGGATGAGCATCGAATCGGCGCGGTTCTTCAGGTCCACGACCTCGCGCCGCTTCTTGTCCTCGGCGGCGTGGAGTTCGGCGTCCTGCTTCATCCGCTCGATCTCGGCCTTGTCGAGGCCGCCGGAGTTGGTGATCTTGATATCGGCCTTCTTGCCGGTGCCCTTGTCGGCAGCGGTGACGGTGAGGATGCCGTTTGCATCGAGTGAGAACTCGACCTCGATCTGCGGCATGCCTCGGGGCGCCGGGGCGATGCCTGCGAGTTCGAACTGGCCGAGGGTGCGGTTGTCCTTGGCGAACTCTCGCTCGCCCTGGAGGACGTGGATCTGCACGCTGGACTGGCTGTCGCTCGCGGTCGAGAAGACTTCCTTCTTGCTGGTCGGGATGGTGGTGTTCTTGGGGATGAGCGGGGTCATCACGCTGCCGAGGGTCTCGACGCCGAGAGAGAGCGGGGTCACATCGAGCAAGAGGATGTTCTTGACGTCCCCCTGCAGAACGCCGCCCTGGATCGCCGCACCGATCGCGACGACCTCATCGGGGTTGACGCTGCGGTTAGGCTCCTTGCCGAAGAGATCCTTGGCGATCTGGGCCGCCTTGGGCATGCGGGTCGAGCCGCCAACGAGCACGACCTCGTTGATCTTGCCCGCATCGAGTTTGGCGTCCTTGAGCGCCTGGACGCACGGGGCCTTGAGGCGCTCGAACAGGTCGTTGGTGAGGGACTCGAACTTGGCGCGCGTGAGCGAGACCTGGAGGTGCTTGGGCCCGGTCTGATCGGCCGTGATGAATGGCAGATTGACCGTGGTTTCCTGCATGGTCGAGAGTTCGATCTTGGCCTTTTCCGCGGCCTCCTTGAGGCGCTGGAGGGCCATCGCGTCCTTGCGGATGTCGATTCCCTCCTTCTTGCGGAACTCCTCGGCGATGTGGTCGATCAGCCGCTGGTCCCAGTCGTCGCCGCCGAGGTGGGTGTCGCCATTGGTGGCGAGAACCTCGAAGACGCCGTCGCCGATGTCGAGGATGGACACGTCGAAGGTGCCGCCGCCGAGGTCGAAGACCGCGATCTTCTCGTTGGTCTTTTTGTCGAGTCCGTAGGCGAGCGCTGCCGCGGTCGGCTCGTTGATGATGCGCTCGACCTTCAGGCCCGCGATCTCGCCGGCGTCCTTGGTCGCCTGGCGCTGGGCATCGTTGAAGTACGCTGGGACGGTGATGACGGCGCGGTCAACCTTCTCGCCGAGATAGTCCTCGGCGGTCTTCTTCAGGTCCTGGAGGATGAACGCGGAGACCTGCTGGGGCGTGAACTCGCCTTGGTTGAGTTTGACCTTCACCGAGTCCTCAGCGCCTCCGGTGATGACGTAGGGGACGAGTTTCTCTTCCTGCTCCACCTCGCGGTGGCGGCGGCCCATGAACCGCTTGATCGAGAAGATCGTGTTCTTCGGGTTGGTGACCTGCTGGTGC
>CAYMWG010000453.1:0-2067 GCA_964393765.1 uncultured Phycisphaeraceae bacterium | reverse complement strand
AGTAGCCGCACTGCGGGCACTCTCCGGCCGGGCTGGGCACGGGCACGAGCCAGCGTGCGAGCGACCGGCCGCCAAGCGCGAGGGCCGCGGCGGGAACCCAGAAGCACGCGAGCAGAACGCCGACGGGCAGCACCAGAAAATCGAACCCCGAGTACGGTCCCATGCGGGAGTGGAACGACAGGCCGCCCGCCACGGTGCCCCCTACGGACAGGACAAGCGCGACCGAACGCAGGACCATCAGGCAGGTGTGCCGCCGACGTGCGATGGATTCGATGTCGATCCGCATGCGCGGATGCTACAGCCGCCGGCGTCGGGCAGGTACACAGCCCCGCGGAATGGAGGCGGCATCAGGGGAGGTGCAAGTCAGTGCCCGAACAGGTTCTTGTCCCCGAACATCCCCTGGGCCTCGAAGTACGCCAGCGCCTCATCCACCGACCGGAACACCTTGGTGGCCGTCTCCGTGATGAACGGCGAGGGGTTCTTTTTGGGCTTCCACACCACATACACCTCCTTGGTGTGCTCGAAGGCGTGCTGGAGTTCCCGCTCGACGCCCGATGACAGGCCCGGCACGCCGCCGGGCAACTCGGGGATCAAACTCACGATCATGTCCGCCTGGTCGATCAGCGCAAAGTCGCGCATGTAGATCTGCCCGTCGATGTCGCCGGCGATGTCGAGCACCTCTCGCACCCGCACGCGGATGTTGCCACCTCCTTTGGCCGTCGCCTTCGATCCGCCGAAGGAGTGGGGGACCACCTCCAGCCACTCATCAACCTTCCCCTCCGCGGCCTTCGCCACCGCCCGATCGAGCAGCAGTTTCTCATCCACATCGCCCGGGTCGAACGTGACAAAGTGCTCGGCGAGTTTGGCGCGGAAATGGTCGATCTCCGCGAGCGTGTCGGGCAGGTCCACCACATGCGACATCGGGAACGACGGGTAGACTTTTTTCAGGCTCGGGCGACAGACCAAACGGAAGAACGTGCGCCGCGTGTCGACGTGCCGGCCCCGCGCCATGATGTAGAACTTCGAGCCGGGGATCGCCCGGCTCATCAGTTCGGTCGCCAGCAGTTCCTCCTCGCGCCACACCATGCAATCCTTGAGCGTCGCGTCGATGTCGTGCTCATCGTGCAGGCGGTGGTGGACCACCTCGATGTTGTCTACGAGGCAGATGAAGATGTCGGGCGAAAGCGCGGCGATCTGGTCGTAGTCGAACGCCGCGAACAGGCCGTGCCGCCAGCGGAACGTCGCGTGCGTGTTGACGATCAGGTGCTCGGCGTCGCGGGTCTCGGAGATGACATCCTTGAACGCGGCCCGCCGGAGCGAGTTGAGGCGGGAGAGGGGCACATCGAGGATGCGTCCGGGCCGGACATCGCGACCCTCCTGGTACATCAGGTCGCCGATGTGGCGGATGTCGAGGGACACACCCTGCGAGCCCGCGAAGTCGCGCACGGCGTCGAGGTAGTGTTTCTTGTCCATGCCGACCTGGCCGGTGACGATCGCTCGCATTCAAGCCTCCGCTGGTCACGGCCCTATCCCCACGAGCACGCCGCGGGCGAGTATAGAAGTCCTGTCCGTGTCCCCGACTGCCGACGCACGGTTGGTTGCACGCGTCGTTGACCCACCCCGACCCTTCACCTACCTTGCTCGCCTATGGCCGTCCTCGTCAACGCCGAAACCCGCGTCATCTGTCAGGGCATCACCGGCTCCTTCGGTGCCGTTCACACCAGGGGCTGCCTGCACTACGGCACGCGCCTCTTAGGCGGCGTCACGCCCGGCAAGGGCGGCACCAAAGACGCCAACGGCCTGCCGATATTCGACACCGTCGATCAGGCGGTGAAGGCGACGGGGGCGGAGGCGACGATGATCTTTGTGCCGCCGCCCTTCGCCGCGGACGCGATCCTTGAGGCCGCCGATGCCGGCATCCGCGTCATCTGCGCCATCACCGAGGGCGTGCCGGTGCAGGACATGGTGCGGACCCGCGCGGTGCTGGATGAGATGAATGGTGGCTCCGCTCTTGGTGGCTCCGCTCTTGGTGGCTCCGCTCTTGGTGGCTCCGCTCTTGGTGGCTCC
>CAYMWG010000452.1:0-2076 GCA_964393765.1 uncultured Phycisphaeraceae bacterium | reverse complement strand
CCATCTCACAGTATCACTTCATCACTTTTACCGGCCCCGCTGCTCCGCGATGTATCTGGCGAACTCCTTCCGCTGGTCCGCGTCGAGCACGCCGTAGATCTTCAGGAACCCTGATACCTGTTGCGCTCTCGTGGGCTTGCCGTAGGTTGCGATGTAGGTGTCCTGGATGATCGCCTGAAGTTTGGATTCCTGCTCGGGGGAGACGCCAAGGCTCGTGAGCAGAGCCTCGAGTTCCTTGCCGCCCGCGCCGATCGTCCGCTCGAAACTCAGGCGCACCTCGTTGCCCAGCCCGGCGAGGCGCTCATAGGCGACGGCCCCGATCCGCCCCCGCGCCTTGCCGCCAGGCCCCGGCTCCTTCGCGGATTCCGTGATGGCGGCGTCCCGATACTCGCGCGTCAGTCTTCGCAGTTCCGTGCCGTTTGACTCGGTGAGTGTGGCCGCGAGTTCGTCCTCCAGCGTGCCGCGAGCCCGGAGCGGCGCGGCCTTCTCGAACAGGTCCGCCGCGAGCCGCAGCCCCTCGGCGGCGTCCTGGGACTGGAAGGCCTGGGCCATCCGCACGACCTCGCGCAGGTTGTCGGTCACGACCTTGTCCATGATCGCCGCGCGCTCGACGAGGATGGTCTGCGTTGCGGCCGCTTCCTCTGGCGACAAGGTGAGCAGGCCAAGGGCGGCCTGAACCGGATCGGTGTCGATCCGCTTGAGTTTGCCGCCGAACTCGCGCTCGATGAGGGTGGCGCGGGCATCGCCCGTCCGGACCCTGGGACCGGCGAGGGCGGCGGGGTCTTGCGGCGGCGCGGGCTGAGGGTCGGGTTGCGTAAGGCCGAGAACCAAAGCCACGAGGGTTGTCACGGGGTCCAGAATCATTGTGAGCCCTCGGTGCGAGCCGCTCTATTTTGTGCGCGGCAGGTTTGGTACGTTCGTTCGATGCGCCGGGTTACCCGAACGGTGCAGGTCGTGTGGGTCTGCGCATACCTATCGGCCGATATGCTTATTCTCCGGGTGGCAACGGTACTCGGGTGGCACCGTTCTCCAGAACGGTGCGTGGGAAGGACAGGAGTCACCGGTCTTGAGACCGGTGCCACCAAACACCGTGCCAGCAATGACCGGGGCGATCAAGAATGTTTGTCGGCGACCTTATCTCCGGCTTCCCGATAGCGCCCGGCACGCCGGCCATCCGCGGCGTCCGCATCTGCGATGTCACCGAGGACTCGCGCACCGTGCAGCCCGGATCGCTGTTCATCGCGCGCCGGGGTGAGAAGAGCGACGGGCGCGAGTTTGTGCCCGCGGCCGTCAGGGCCGGGGCCGTCGCCATCCTGACCGATGACCCCGGACTCGTTGCGCCGCCGGCTCCCAAGGGCCACGACCGCGTAGCGATGCTCCACGCGACCGATCTCCCGCTCGCGACCGCGCAGATCGGCGAGCGCTTCTACGGCGAGCCGTCGCGCAAACTCGTGGTGCTGGGCGTCACAGGGACCAACGGCAAGACCACGACCACGTTTCTGATCCACCAGATACTCAACGCGCTGGGGGTGCGCTGCGGACTCATGGGAACGGTGCTCATCGACGACGGGACGGAGGTCGCCCCCGCCGCGCTGACGACCGCGCCGGCGCTGGAGATCTCGCGTACGCTCGCGCGGATGCACGAGGCGGGATGCGCTGCCGCGGTGCTGGAGGTCTCAAGCCACGCGCTCCACCAGCGGCGCGTGGGGGCGATCACGTTCGCCGGAGCCGCCTTCACGAATCTCACCGGCGACCACCTCGACTATCACAAGACGATGGATGAGTATGCCGCCGCGAAGGCGATGCTGTTCGAGTCGCTCGCCCCCCAGGCCGCGGCGGTGGTGAACGCAGGCGACCCGGCGCACGCCCGCATGATCCGCGATTGCAAGGCCCGGGTGGTGCGCTGCCTGCCGACTGTCACGGCGGAGTCTGGTGCGGCCGCGCTGTCGAAAGGCGAGTGCCGCGCGACAATCCGCGCGATGGGCCACTCACACACGGACGTCTCGCTCTCGGGCCCGTGGGAGGGAGGACCCGTTGAAGTTCGTCTGCCCCTGGTCGGCGCGTTCAACGTGATGA
>CAYMWG010000451.1:0-2079 GCA_964393765.1 uncultured Phycisphaeraceae bacterium | reverse complement strand
CGGTCGGCGTGGCTCAGCGCCCCGGTGATGAGCGCCTGCGTCTGCGTCACACCCTTGGACGCCTTGGCGTTCGCCGGTTCGTTGGTCGGCGGCGCGGACGGGTCGACCAAGGACTTGGCATCGGCGACCGGCATGCGAATTAGCGCTCTGGCGTCAAATGAAAAGCGAAGCCCGGGCATTCCGGCATGGTAGATGTTCGCACGGACGACCGAGGCTCCGCTGGAAGCCTGAAGCAACCGAGTTTCGCCGATCTTCAACGCGCGGACATCCACTACTCGAACCCACTCGGTTGATGTCGGTTCGCGGGTAAACAACCACGCCGTTGGGGGTCGGTCGGAGGGAGCTGGGATCAACAACACGTCCACGGTTTCGGAGTCGATCTGAAATGCCCAGTTTGGCGAGGGGACGAGAAGCGGAGAACTCGTGCTGCCGCGGTCAGCGAATGCGGCCAGAGTCATTGACCCGCGGTTGGCGTCGATGGTCCGAGCCACCGTGACGATGGCTGCGGCTCCGATCGCGCTTATCACAACCAGAAAGACCCCGAGCGACAGGAACAATCGCTTTGCACCCATTATTGGAACTACTCCCCAACCGCACTCCGGACACATGCCCTTGATCACCGGATAGTCACAAACCGGGCAGGTGCCGGCGTTCAACGCCGATGAGTGCGCGAGCTCTGCCGTACGAACCACGGCGCTCGCTCCGTGAAAGAGAAAGACCAGCAACACCAACATCAACAGGGGAAGCAGCGGCGCGCCCAGATAATCGGTCGGATCAGATTGAGACCTCAGATCGTATGTAAGTGCCGCACAGAGAGCCGGAATCGCTACCACATGGGCAGCGATGAGTACCAGAGAGTGAACCAGACCGACATGCGGCCCTGTTGCTCCAGCGTGTGGCACCTTGAGCAAGAGGCTCGTCGCCGATGTACCTAGACGCCGCGCCCATAATGCCGTACCGAGCGCTGCGACCACCGTCACAACAATCGTCGCAACAGCAACGAGTCCCAATGGAAATGGGGCTCGAATGGGCCCGATCAGCCCAATCGTCTGCTGCGTTGCCGCACGCTCGCCAAACTCTGGATCCGCCCATGACAACTCCGCCTCTCCGGGGCGTGTCGCGCCAAAGAGCCACTCAAGGTGCGACAGGTGCAGATCGGCAACGGTGCGTGAACCGCGCGACAGAACATTCAAACGCGTCAACACCCAATCCGTCTGAAGGTGCGCCAACGAGTTCGTTAGCACCAAGAGAATGAGAACACTTGTGAGACACAACACGAACGTGGCCAAGATGCGCATTGGAACCTCATGCGAAAGCCGCGCTGTTCCTTGAAAGGGAACAGCGCAGCAACTGACTGCCTACCAAAAATAAGTCTCCGTCGGAAGGCACGTCGAAGAGCCAGGTGGCGAGAGCGGATTGAAATCGGCGGGCGCGGTCGGCGGCGGACACCCGCCCGCCCCCGGGGTGACGCACTTGTTACGCACCCAGATCAGCCTGCCGGGCATGGTGAACTGCCCGTAGGCTGTGCAAACGCAGAATCCGTTGCTGACGGCGCAATCATAGTTGCTCCACCACGAGGGTCTGCTCGGCTGCATCTGAAAGGGAACATTCTCGGTCGGAGGGAAGATCCAGAACGGGGGCGTCGCACCGGGCCATCGCGGGCCACTGCCAGGTGGGGGCGTAGTACGCCAGCTGGGCGCGGCAACCGCGCCACAACCCCCGACGATGTGGAACCGCACGGTCGTGCCCGCGACATACCCGCTTTGGTTTGCCAGCAGAACCGTCGCATCGAGAGGCGAGGTGAGCGCGAACGGCCCATCGAGCCTGCCGCTGGTCGTGTCGAGCAGCACGAACGCGTCATCGAACGTCACGCCCACGAGCGGCAGCGAGCCGAACACGCCGAAGGACGCATCGACGCGCCAGGCCGTCGCGGTGCTGCCCTGGTCGAACAGGAACTGGACGACGCCTTCCTCGAAGCGGTCGGCGTGGCTCTTCTGCCCGGTGATGAGCGCCTGCGTCTGCGTGATGCCCGCCGCGGCCTTGGCGATCGCCGGTGCGGTGTCCGTGAGTTTGCCGATG
>CAYMWG010000450.1:0-2082 GCA_964393765.1 uncultured Phycisphaeraceae bacterium | reverse complement strand
CCGCCGCCGGCCATAATCATCGCGCCGCCCGCGGCGGGCTCGATGCCGTAGGTGTCCTTGAGGTACTTGCCCAACTCGACCGCGTCCTTGAGGGTCAGCGAGGCGAGTTTGTCACCGAGTTCCTGGATGTTCGACATGGTTCAGTCTTCTTTCTTGCAAACGGTCTCGTCCGAGAGGCGCCGGAACACTTCCAGCGTTTAACCCCGAAGGGCCAGTCGGGCGCAGATGTCAGGTGAATGAAACGATCGCTGCTCAGCCGGCCTTTCGGGCGAGGGTCTCGCCCTTCTCCAGCCGCTCTTCAATGGACTTGATGATGCCCGCGAGGCCGGAGCCGGGCCCCTTGGTCTGGGAAACGAGTTTGCCGGCGGGAGCGAGGATGAGCGTGACGGTCTTGCTGAGGGCCTCCTCGCGCGTCGGGAACGCCGCGAGTTCCTTCATTCCGTCCTTGCCCGTGAAGAGCGTGCCGTCGAGGATCGCGCCCTTGAGTTCGATCTTGGGGAACTCCGCGAGCAGCGCGACAATCTCGCGCGCCACATGCACCACCGATTCGCCGCCATAGGCCAAAGCCGTTGCGCCCTGCAAGAGGCTGTCAAGCCCGGCCAGGCCCTTGCCCTCGAACGCCTTGCGCGCAAGGGCGTTGCGGATGACCGCGATCTCGATCTTCTTGGCGCGCAGTTTCTTGCGGATCAGGTTGGTGTCATTGCTTGAGACACCGCGGATGCTGATCAGCGTGGCATCGTCAAAGCCCTGAAGCCGGTCGCGGTACTCGCTGATGATCATGGACTTGATGGTCTTGGACATTGCAGGCTCCCTGGGCTCAGCCCTCGACGACGGCGGTGACGATGCGGACAGGGACGCCCGGCGTCATACACCCGCTGATCACACACTTCTTGATGAAGACGCCCTTGGCGGCGTTGGGACGGGAACGCTCGATGTGATGGATGAAATACTCGAGATTGGCCGCGAGGTCCGTCGCCGAGAAACTCATCTTCCCGATGACGGCGTGGATGTTGCCGCTCTTGTCGTTGCGGTATTCGACCTTGCCCGCGGCGTATTCCTTGACCGCCTTGGGCACATCCTGCGTGACGGTGCCGCTCTTGGGCGAGGGCATCAGGCCCTTGGGACCGAGCACCTTGCCGAGTTTGGAGACGACACGCATCATGTCCGGGGACGCGACGGCGACGTCAAAGTCCATCCATCCACCCTCGACCTTCGCGACAAGCTCGTCGGCACCCGCCTCGATCGCGCCGTTCTCACGCGCGGCCTTGGACTGATCCTCGCGGCAGAACGCGATGACGCGCTTGGCCTTGCCGATGCCCTTGGGCAGCGACACCGAGCCGCGGATCGCCTGATCGGCCTGCGCCGCGTCGATGCCCAGGTGCATCACGACGTTGATGGTCTGATCGAACTTCGGGCCCTTGAACTTCTTGACGGCCTCGCACGCGTGCGGGGCGTCGAGCGCCTCCTTGGGCGCGAGTTCGAGGTTCGCGGACTGTCGCTTGGAGAGTTTGGTGGCCATGGCTTATTTCTCCACCACGAGGACGCCCATCTGGCGGCAGGTTCCCTCGACGGTTCGCATCGCGGCCTCGATCGTCGAGGCGCTCAGGTCGGCGAACTTCTCTTCCGCGATCTGCTTGACCTGGGCCTTGGTGATCTGGCCCACCTTGTCCTTGTTCGGCGTGCCCGCGCCCTTCTCGATCTTCGCGGCACCCTTGATGAGTTCGGCCGCCGGAGAGGACTTGAGTTCAAACGTGAACGACCGATCCGAGTAGGCCGTAACCACTGCAACGACGATCTTGCCGTTGAACTTGGCGGTCTCGGCGTTGAACTTCTGGATGAACTGGCCGGGGTTGACGCCGGCACCGCCGAGGATCGGGCCCAGGGGCGGCGCGGGGGTCGCCTTGCCGCCGGGGGCCTGGATCTTGAAGACCTTGGTGATTTCTTTCTTGGCCATGACGTTCTCCACCTCCCACCGTCCCCCACGCGAAGAGCGAGGTGAGCGGACGCCGGCCGGGCGTGCCGCGGGATTGGTGGTGCTGACGGTTCAGGATTTCTGCCAACGCCGCCCCCGATGGGGTCCGG
>CAYMWG010000449.1:0-2083 GCA_964393765.1 uncultured Phycisphaeraceae bacterium | reverse complement strand
CCGCCCAGCGCGATCACCGCCCAGTTCTCAAACTCAAACGGCGGAATCGCCTTCAACTTGTCGAGCGTCCACGGCAGGTCGCGCACCACGAACGCGTCTGTCTTGTGCGCCGACCAAAGCGGCTCGCTCTCCTTCATCTTGCACACGTCCCGGAGGCGCTTGGCCATGACGCGGCAGGTTGGGGGGGGTGGGCGAGATGTCGATGCCGATCCACTGCCGCCCGAGGTTCTGGGCCGCGACGAGTGCGGTGCCGCACCCGCAGAAGGCGTCGAGGACGATGCCGTTGGGGTGCTGGTGATGTTGACCGTGCGCTCAACGATTCATGCGCTCGACGAGCGCTCGCCAGTTCTTGCAGGACCATTTCAGCGATGGGGGGATGCCGTCCAAGGGCGTTCCGGCTTTGCAGAAATCGGCCAGCTGCTTCGCCGCATCGGCCACGGCGCGGTCGGACTTCACGCGCGGACCCTCTTTCAATTCGTCTGTGTTTCCTGTCAGTAGGAACTCGATCCAGTTCTCCAACCGGTCCTTGGCGAAGACGAACACGACTCGGTTGAATTGTTCGTTCGTGATTCCCTGTCGTTTTGCCTCTTCCCAAAAGGCGGCCTTCAGGGCGTCTCCGTCGGCACAGTCGTGGTCACAGTCGGCCCAGACCATCAGCGTCGTATGACCGCCTGCATTCAGGCAACTTTCCAGTTCCTTCGGCATCTTCTCGATGACCGCCTTTCGTCCCCCGCAGGGCACAAGCCGGAGCGTGTTGCTGCCACCCTGTGGCCGGAGCCATTTCAAGTCCAGGGACTTGATCATCTTGTTGATGAACACCTCATCAATGCTCTGGCCCTTTCTACCTTCGCACAGGCAGACCATCTGCGTTCTACTTGCCACTGGCCCACCCCCTTGCGATCGCTTCACCCGCGGTCATGCCTTGCGGCACGTTCAGCGGTCCGATGCGCGTTGGGGAGGTGTGATTGTCGCGCCAGAGGTAGCGTCCGTTCGCTTCGCCAGAGTTCGAGAGAACTTCCGGGTGGTGGGAAATCATGATGAGCTGGTGCTCATCATCCAGCAGTTCCCGCATCGACAGCACCCACGGCTGCAACTCGGGCAGGCCGACAAAGTTGTCCGGCTCGTCGATCAGCACCGTCCGCGCTGCGCCGGTCTCCAGCGCCGAGCGCACCATGTACAGCCCGATCAGCGCTCGCTCTCCATCCGAGAGCTGGCCAACGAACAGCAACACCGGCTTGCCGCCTCTCTCCTCGAACCGCAACTGCAGCGCCTTGGCGTTGATCCCCACGTCCACCTGATTGAACGAACGGAAGTCCGGCCAGACGTTTCGCAGAGCATCCCGCAGCGCATCGGTCCATTCTTGCTTCCCCGCGAGAGACCGGTACCACGACGTCAGGTTGCTCATCGACAAGTCCGGGTGCCTGGCCTCGGCCTTGCTCTCGGACTCCATGCTGCGCGGGTTGGGGCGAAGGATCAGCAACTTGGCGATCTCTTCTTGCAGCAACGCCAGCTTGCTGCTGTTGACACCACGCGGCTCGATCGCTGCCAGCGCCGCCTGTCGCCAGTCCAGCGGAAAGCTTGCCTGTCCTCCATCCGCCTTCAGAACTCGCACACCCTCCAGGTCGCGCTCGAACAACGGCTTCTTGTCGCACAGGGCCTTCTCGTGGATCACCCGCGGCTTCTCGGACTCAGTCGTCTGTTCGATGTGGAGTGCGTAGTCGAATGTGTGCCCGTCCACGCTCAGGCTCAGCTCGAACTCCTGTACTCTGCTCTCGAGCCATTTCGTGAACTCAAGCCGGGGCACGTCCTGCTCACCCATCCCGCCGAGCAGGCCATCGCCGGTGCCGAGATTCCGCAGCAGGTGTAACGCATCGAACACCGAGCTCTTGCCCGCCCCGTTGGGCCCGCACAGCACGCCGAACGAGTCGAACTCCGCCTCGAAGGCCACCAGACAGCGGAAGTTGTTCGCGTAGAGTCGCGTAATCATGCCAATATCCTATTTTGGTTCAGAGCGTACGTCGACCCCCCGGCGCCGCGTGCCAGTCGCAGTGGTAGTAAAAACTCCCCGTCCTTTTCAGCACGC
>CAYMWG010000448.1:0-2089 GCA_964393765.1 uncultured Phycisphaeraceae bacterium | reverse complement strand
TAAATGCGGCACCGCTCCGAGTAGCCGGTGTCGGCGCTGCGGAGCGGATGCCGCCAGTTTCAGTGCGAGCAGCGGGTCCCGCTCAGTACAGTGCCGCCTCGCTCCGCATCGGCGTCTTGACCGTCGGGTTCTTTCCGTTATCGCTCGGGGTCTTCTCTGAGCCGGTGGTGATATCCGTCGCACCGGCCTTCTCGTAGATGTCCTTGGCCATCTTGGTCTCATCCGAGTTCTCGGAATGAACGGCGATCAGGATGTTGCCGTCCTTCACCTTGCCCTCGTACCGCTTGGCTTCGAGTTCAGGGATGCCCATGCCGACCAGTGCGCCGGTCAGGCCGCCAAGGGCTGCGCCCGCGGCGATGCCGCTCAGAGCGGCCATGATCGGTCCCGCAGCAATGAACGGCCCAAGCCCGGGGATCGCCAGGAGGCCAATACCCGCCAGCAGGCCGATCGTGCCGCCAACGATTCCGCCGGCGCCCGCGCCGACCGTTGCTCCCTCGGGGGCCTTGGTGTTCTTCTCGTGCGCGAAGTCGCGCGTGCCGGACTTGTCCGGGAACAGAACCGAGATGTCGTTGCCGGAGAAGCCCGAGTTCTTCAAGCGGGTCACAATGTCGTTCGCGGCGGTCTGACTCTGGGCGATGCAAAACACTGAAGTTGCCATTTTGTACCTCTTTCGTATTGCGATGGGAATCATCGCGGTTCGTGGTGGTTGCCTGGTAACGAGGGCGGCCTCGACGTGATCACGGTGCCTTGATCTCGAGTTCATTCTGGACTCTGGTGACGCCTGCGACGGCCTTGGCCTTCGCCTCGATCGCGTCCTTCTCCGCCTGGTTCTCGACCGGGCCGCGGAGCGTCACCACGCCGTCGGCGGTGATGATCTTGCAGTTATCCGCGTTCATTGACATCTCGCCATCGAGGATCGCCTTGCGGATGTCGGCGGTGATCTTGATGTCGGTCGAGTTCTCTTTCTGGTCCATCGGCGTCTTGGCGTTGGTGTCCGCGTCGCGCCGATTGCGCCCGGTGTTGTCCGCGTTGCTGTTGTTCGTGCCGGAGTTGTTGCCGCCGTTCGGGGCCGGATTGGCCGTCTGATCCTGGCGCTGATCGCACGCGACCAGCGCGAGGAGCGCAGCGGCCTGGGAGATTGCGAGATACTTGGAGGATCGCATTGTTCGCTTCCATTTCTGCCGCGAAAGCCGCGGCAATGAGGATCTGAGAATCTCGCTTTGGTGGCCCTAGTAGGCAGCCTCGGCGTTCACAAGGTTCATAGCCAGTTCGGTGAGCGCGACATCCGTCGCTTTCTCTTCTTCGAGGATCCGGTCAAGCACCTTTGCATCGGCGGGCCGTCCGAGCAGCGTGGCGTGAGTGCGGAGGCACCCGTACGAGGCGATCTCGTAGTGCTCGACCTTCTGGGCCGCGACGATGAGGCCCGCATCGCGAACGTCGTCGTCCGCGTCGATCTCGATCATCTCGGCACCTTCTTCGACCAGGCCCTTCATCGCCTCGCACACCTTCCGTCCCGGCTTTCTGTCGAGCGAGACGAGAAGTTTTTCAACGCGGGCCAAGTGGTCCTGAGTCTCGCGGAGGTGCTTCTCAAAGCCCGCGCGAAGTTCCGGATGTGAGGCTGCCTTCGCCATCTTCGGGAGAGCCTTGGTCAACTGCTTCTCGGCGCTGTACATGTCGTTCAACTGTTCCGTGTACAAGTCCATCAGCGTCTTGATCTTCATGGAATCCTCCAGGGATGTGAAAGAGTGAGCGGTTCGCGACAGGCCAAAGACTGCCGGAGCGTCAAACGCAACTGCGGATGAGCAGGAACAAGAGAATCAGCGGGATGGGAATCCCGATCAGCCAGAGCAGGATGCCCACCTTGGCCTTGCCCGACCGGAGACGCAGATTGGCGTTGAGAAGTTCCTTCTCGCATTCCCCCGTCGAATCTGCCCGCATTCCGGCGAGACCCAAACGGTTCATTCGAGTGTGCATGGAAAGTCCTCCTGTCTACCGCCAAAGCATCCACACCGCGCATGGCGCGGAGGTAATCTGCGCGTGAAAACAGGCTCATTCTTCATGTGCCGGCGTGGAGCGACGGTGATTCGAC
>CAYMWG010000447.1:0-2095 GCA_964393765.1 uncultured Phycisphaeraceae bacterium | reverse complement strand
TGGTCTTGCGCGACAAGGACAACAACGGGGGGGGCGGCTGGACGGGCACCCCGGATGGGACCCGCGAGACGCGGCACTACTACGCGCAGAACTGGCGGGCGGATGTGGCCGCGGTGTTCGACAGCACCGGCCAGATCGAGGAGTGGGACAAGTACCGGGCCTACGGCGTGCCCTTCCTGCTCACCCCCGCCGACCACAACAAGGACGGCGCGGTTGCGAAGGCCGACAATGACTCGTTCGCCGCCGACTACGCCGCGGGAAACCTGAGGGCCGACCTCAACAAGAGCGGCACCGTCACCACCGCCGATCAGACGATCTTCAACGCCTCGTACGCGAAAGCCGTCGTGGGCGGGCGCTGGAAACTCTCGGCCCCCGACATCGGCAACCGCAAGGGCTACGCGGGGTACGAGCATGATGGGGATGGGGGGGTGCCGGAACTCGCGCATGTGCGGCACAGGGTGCTGCACTTTGGGCTGGGACGATGGACCAGAAGGGATCCGATGGTGTATGTGGATGGGATCAGTCTCATCGTGTACGCGCGCTCACAACCGGTGCGCAATGCCGACTCTTACGGCAGAACTTCGCACTCCGGAGGGCAAGCAGGGATCATCTTGCCGGAGCCCATTCCGTATGATCCGTGGACTCCAGCATGCAGGGTGCTACCCATCTCGACGCGACCGACATTGCCGTGCGAAGGTACTGCTTGCTCAGTAACAGAGTATAGCAATTGCGCCAACGTAAGGGTTGTGAGAGTCGGCGACTGCGGCGGATGCACGCCAAAGCCGACGGCTCAGCAAGTGGAAGATGCTGTGAGAGCGAGTTGCTATGACCCACCACTTGATGGATGCGGCCTTGGCTGCAGTTGCATTTCGACCGGGCCAGCCATTACTCGGCAGCAAAACTCACTCAATGGCGAAAGAGTTCGAGTCGGCGCATGCACTTGTGTTGTGCTCGAAGGGTCAAGGGATCGAACGGTAACCACTAGATTTGGCGCTTGTGCCAAATCGTTGCCTCCTATGTCGCCTATCGATTGGGATAATGTGATCTGTCCCCCCACAGAGTTGCCGGATCCTATAGATGTGGATCCATCGCTTCCAGAACCGACAGGGCCGATCCTGACACCCGCGTGGCCCCAAGATCAAAGTGGTTCCAAGGCAGGCCGCACAGCTGGTCACTGAAGGAGCACAAATGTACAAAGCGCGTGCTGAGTGCTTCAGCGCCACTTCGCAGCGCAGCGACGGGATGTTTGTGACTGGAACAGCATTGCTTACCTCGTCTACGGCTCAATCTGCCGCTTCGGGTCGTGTCGTCGACAAAGGTAACAATGCGTACTCAGAAGCAACGAGACCGCGATTACTTCATGATAGAGTGCATGCTGTACTCTGGAGTAGCATAAGTGCCAAGCAATGATCCCGATGATCCCAATCTTGCTGCATATCTTAGCAATGTGATTCAGTTGTGCCCAGTTTGTTCATACGAACTGATCGGATTGCATGGATCCAGATGTCCAGAATGTGGGAGTGCCATTAGAATAACTGTCGGCGCATCCCCGCATCCGTTGATTTCTTTGAGCCTTGCAGCGTGCTGGGCCTCTCCGCTCACATATCTGTCTCGCCTTGGTCAGTGGGCGATTGAGTCGCTCTTTACAACAATCTCCTGGAACAGTTCAATTGTACTCAATAATTGGATTGTACTTGTAGTCGAATGCGGCATTTCTGCTATTGCATGGTTCGGTTTGCAAAAAAGTAAGTATAGACTCCGATCGCCTTTGTTTCGAGCTCTGTTCATCATAATGATTGTGCGATTGGTTGTCGGACGGTTCATTTGGGCACAGTGGATTTGGCTCTAGGTTCTGTCTGATACGGATCCCCGGCAGGTGGCACCAAGATGACCCCGCCGCGTGCGCGCCACCGAGATCGACTTGGGGGGGCGATCTCGTTGCGGGTCTGGCGGTGTCTGCGCGACAGCAGCATCACGCCGTCTCCGCGGCAATTGCCTTTGGGGGTCGCAAGGGGGCGAAGCCCCTTTGCACTGTGAATCGAGTTGATCGTCAGCTACAAAGCCAGTATGGATCACCTGGCACTACGACGCCACC
>CAYMWG010000446.1:0-2095 GCA_964393765.1 uncultured Phycisphaeraceae bacterium | reverse complement strand
AACTCCGTTCCATCCCCTATTCTTCGGCTGAATCGACCCTTCTCACACATGCTCTGAGTGGCAACTACGTTCTCTTGCAAACCGATGTGCCGCACTCCGGGCACTTCTCCATACCGCTTACCGGGTAGGCACACTTCGCACACAGGCCGCGGCGGACGCGGTGCTGCCGCCGCCAGTGCCGCGCCGAGATGATCGGAAAGATAACCATCGCGTACACGGCGGTGTTGCCCAGGAACCCCGGCCAGATCGGGGCGGTGGGGAGCACGCCGCGCTCGAGTTCCTGCCCGAAGCGTGTACACAGAACCGGTATGAATATCCCACGCTCAAATGTGGGTAATGACTTCGACCCGTGGGGTGCGCCGTATGCGGCGCGGAGCGCGGGCCACGGCCATCCGCTGGCCGTCTCAGTCATGAGTGACCAGGCGTCGGCTCGCGACGCACCTCCGCCCGAAGCCCAAGCCGCATCAACCCGGGCCGCACGCGACCAACGCGGGATTGACCTTCCACGTTGAACAACCACTCCCCCTAAGAGTTGGCGGCGAATCATGTTCGGATCGGTCATAAGTTCGCTGATAACCACATGCATAGCAGGAGCGTGCAACGACCAGACAAACCATGCTGGTGGATGTGCCGCCGAAAGAGCATGCGCACCCCGCCGAAAACGAGCCGGTGAGAGTGCGCATATCCATGCGACTCCGACAGTCATCGCAACACTGACAAGGATGGCGAGGAATATGCGTCGTGCCATAGGTCACCCTAAAGCTTCTCGCCGCAGCCCACAGATTGTTACAAGCCGCGCACCGCCACCCGAACAACACCAACGATGAACACGGGCGATACAGAGAATCGCCGCGACAACTGCCCGACCTCCCGTCGCCGCAAGCCTCACCATCCGGGCACTGGCGGTGGCCATGCCCCGGGTGTACCGGGGTCTGTCGGTACAGTGCCAGGTCCTGGAGGCGCCGAATTATCAAAGCAAGTGGCAACCGCCGTGCATGGTGCTGGCGGAGTGCTCCCAGCAAGGGTTCCGGTATCGTCACAACATACCTCGTGCGTCTCTGTCCTGGTGCGCGTTACAACTCGAGTCGCCAACGTGCAATCAATGTACCGGTGCGTAAGCGCTTGCGACTGCGAGCAACTCCGGGTCGACGAGTAGCAGCAGTCTATCTGTACGCCACCTATGACTGGACGGGTGTGTGGAATGGGTGCCCCATAAGCGGTCCACGGCCCACAAGTCCATGGTCCCGGAGCCGTGCTGACCCAAGTCCGTGGCCAACATAAACCGGCGCAGTTCTGCGCAAGCGCCGCGTGCGCCACGGCTTCACCGTTCGCGCCGGAGTTGGTCTCGGCTTCAACACCTGCCGCCAGCGCGTTGAGCACCACAATCGACCCGCACGGCGAAGCCGACGCGGTCTGCTCGAACTTCACATCCGCCACCGGATAGCCAAGCGTGACGAGCAATGCCACCAAGTTGTCCCGCTGCGGCGAGCCCTGCGCGATCTCAGCGAGCGGGTCGGTGTACAGGAACCCCGCGCCGTAGTTCGCCGGGGTCTGGCCGGACGCCGAACCCGAGCCCGAACCGCCCCAGGTGTACCAATCGGCGTCATAGGCCGCACCGATTGAAAGTTGCAACTTGACGGCCTCGATAACCTTCCACTCGGGCTCGCCCGTCCATGCCTTTGCACTCCAAGTCGCGCCAGCCCGGGTGTAGCAGATGGCCGTGATGTTGGACCCCGCCGCGATCGACGGATTAAGAATGCCGACGAAACTGTGCACCGCCTGCTGGCCGGCATCTCCGGTCACGATCGGGGTGTATCGCCATCCCTCGATCACCACGGCGCAGCGGGCAGGGTGTGTTCCCGCGCTGGCGTTCACGCAGGCTATCGCCAACACCACAAACGCGAACATCGCTCGAAGTTGCAGTTGCATCGCCTTTGCCCCTTCAAGTTTCCCACCCCACGAACGAGACGGCAACATAGTACCCCCTCTCATAGTCAACCGCGCTCAGAATTTCTCGTCCGCACGCTCACCCAAACAAGCGATAGACTCCGCTCATGGCCGTTGAACGACTGGTCTCTCCGGTTGCCGAACCCCT
>CAYMWG010000445.1:0-2139 GCA_964393765.1 uncultured Phycisphaeraceae bacterium | reverse complement strand
CATTTCGAGCTGTTCGCCATTTTCCTGAATGCGGGGTGGCGCGCATGATATATACTGCGCTCTTTCGGCGGGGAATGTACAGGAGACTCACCATGACTCGCCAGCCTTGTGCAGACAATGTTCGAACTCGGGTCCGCGTTCTCGCGATCCTGTGCGGGGCTTTGGGGACATTACCCGCGGCGGCAATCGCCGATCCCGTGCTGCAGAGCTTTCCAGCTCCAATCGGTTTCACCGGTGGGGTCCGGGTCTCCGGAATGAGCGGGGACGGCACCACCTTGGTAGGAACGCTCTTCCGGCCCGGGCTGTTCACCGCGTTCCGCTGGACCAGCGCCGGTGGCGTCGAGGACCTCGGACCCCTTCCAGGCGGTGCACCCCCAAACTACTCGGAGGCGCATGGGGCAAGCTTTGACGGCTCCGGCGTCGTAGGCTGGGGCTACGACGCGAACTCGAACGGCGCGGCGGCTCGTTGGTCCGGCGGCACGGTTCAGCAGGTCGGCGCCGCGATCTCATACGCTCGCGCCATAAGCGCGGACGGGCAAGTCGCTGTGGGTGGCTTCGGCAACTACCTGGGATCGGGAGAAGCCCACGCGTGCCGGTTCCAAACTGGCGCACCCCTGATCCCCTTGGCCGAACTGACCGGTGCGCTGACCTCCCAAGCCAACTCTGTCAGCCATGACGGCGCGGTGATCGTCGGCTCAAGCGATTCCTCAGACGGCTCTCGCGCGGTCCGATGGACAGCCTCGGGCGTGCAATCCTTGGGCGTATTGACCGGGGGAAGCTCATCAGTCGCCACCGTCGTGAGTGGCGACGGCTCAACGGTCTTCGGCGCAAGCGATATCGGGGATGGGTTTGCCGGCCCTGCATTCCGCTGGACGGAGGCCGGAGGGATGGAGGACATTGGTGTGATCGCCGGCATGGACTCCGCCGATCCGACCTCGGCGAGCGCGGACGGCAGCTCGCTCGTCGGGTACGGTTACCACTCGGTCACCGGGGAGGAGGCACCGATGCTGTGGACTTCCACCCTCGGCATGATGAACCTGCGGGTGTACCTTGCGGCGATCGCTGTGGACCTTGCGGGCTGGCAGAATTTATATGTGACCGGCATCAGCGCCGACGGAACGGTCCTTGGCGGCGGGGGCGTGTTCAATGGCGAGTCACGCGGCTGGATCGTCTCCGGCGTCCCGGCGCCCGCCTCAATTAGCGTGCTCCTGCTCGGCGCGGCGTTTGCCCCTCGCCGCCGCCGCGGGGCCTGAACGTCACCCCCCCTGCGCTGCGGGCGGCTCGGGCTCGTGCCCGGCATCGCGGAGCGTCCGCTCGCGCTCGGCCAGGCGCAGGTCGCTCTCGACCATCATCAGGATCAGCGCCTCGGTCGTCGTCGTCGCCTCCCACTTCAGCACCGCGTGTGCCTTCGAGGCATCGCCGCACAGGTGCGCCACCTCCGCGGGCCGAAGGTAGCGCGGATCGACCTTGATGTGCTTGCCCGCGTTCAGCCCGAGAAGCGCGAACACCTTCTCCGCGAACGCCCGCACGCTCATGGAGCGCCCCGTCGCCACGACATAGTCGTCCGCCCTGTCCTGCTGGAGCATCAGCCACATCGCCCGCACATAATCCCCCGCGAAGCCCCAGTCGCGCTGCGCATCGAGGTTGCCCAGGTACAGATACTCCTGGAGTCCCAACTTGATGCGCGTCGCGGCCCGCGTGATCTTGCGCGTCACAAACGTCTCGCCCCGGCGCGGCGACTCGTGGTTGAACAGAATGCCGCACGACGCGTGCAGGCCGTAGGCCTCGCGATAGTTCACCGTCGCGAAGTGGGCCGCGAGTTTGGCGATCGCGTACGGGCTTCGCGGCCGGAAGGGCGTGGTCTCGCGCTGGACCGGCTCGGCGGAGGAGCCGAACATCTCGCTGCTCGACGCCTGGTAGAACCGGACGGCCTTGCCGGAGGCCTGCTGATAGTCGCGGACGGCCTCGAGGAGTTTGAACGCGCCCAGGCCGGCGGAGTCCATGGTGTGGATGGGCATCTCGAAGGAGACTCGCACATGCGACTGCGCGGCGAGGTTGTAGACCTCATCGGGCGCGATCGAGCGGACCAGCCGCTCGAGGATGTTGGCATCGGTGATGTCGCCGTGGTGCAGCGTCATC